>CACZAW010000052.1 GCA_902779225.1 uncultured Ruminococcus sp.
GATCTTCTTTTTGGTCTGCCACCAATAATCATGGTTGCCCTTTAAGAAGATCTTTTGCCCCGGCAGCGAATGGATAAAGCCGAAATCAGCGTCGCATTCCTCGAGCCGCATCGCCCATGAGATATCGCCGCCGATCACAACGGTATCGTCGTCGGTGATCAGTCGCTCCCAGTTCTCTTTCAAGCGAGGGACGTAATCCGACCAGCCGTGAAAGACGTCCATCGGCTTATCGGTACCGAGCGACAGATGCGGATCGGCTATCGCGAACAGGCTCACTTGTCGATACCCAGCGCGCCCAATACAACCGCCTGCATCCCCTCTTTGTCGGTGACGTCAAAGAAGCGGGATTTTTTGCCTCTGAGAGAAGCCAAAGGCGCGGGCACCGGAGCGCCGGTCAGCTCGTTGAGCTTTTCAACCATGTCGAATTCGCTCTCGGGCAGCTTGCCGCCGTCGACCGCAGAGAGCACCGCCTTGGAGAACTTATAGGGGCTGGCGGTGGAGGCGATGACCACGGGAGTTTTGTCGCCGGTTTTTTTGATGTATTCGTCGCATACCGCGACTGCGACAGCCGTATGGGTATCGCAGAGATAATGCTCCTGCGCGTAGAGATCGTGGATAGTCTTTTCGGTGGTCTGTTCATCGGCAAAGCCGCCGTAGAACATCGCAGAGATCTTCTCCTTGATCGTAGCGCTGACCTCATATCTGCCCTCGGATTTCAGCGCGTCCATATAACCCTTGGTCTCGGCGTCGTTTTCGCCGGACATGATAAAGAGCAGACGCTCGAGATTAGAGGATACCAGAATATCCATCGAGGGTGAAACGGTGGTATAAAACTCACGGTTTTTGTCATACACGCCGGTGTTGATAAAATCGGTGAGGACGTTGTTGGAGTTGGACGCGCAGATGAACTTATTGACCGGCAAGCCCATCTCGAAGGCGTAGTATGCAGCGAGGATATTGCCGAAGTTGCCGGTGGGAACGGTGATGTTGATCTTCTCGCCCAGCTTGACCTTGCCGAGGTTGACCATATCGCAGTAGGCAGAGATATAATAGACGATCTGCGGCAGCAGACGACCCCAATTGATGGAATTCGCCGAAGAGAACATCATGCCGTTTTCGTCGAGGATCGCGGCGGTCTCGGGATCGGTAAAGATCTTCTTCACCGCGGTCTGGGCGTCGTCGAAGTTGCCGTTGATGGCGCAGACATAGACGTTATCGCCCTCCTGCGTATTCATCTGGTGCTTCTGCATCGCAGATACACCGTTGACCGGGTAGAACACGATGATCTTGGTATGATCGACGTCACGGAAGCCCTCGAGCGCCGCCTTGCCGGTATCGCCGGAGGTCGCGACAAGAATGACCGCGTCCTTTCCCCCGCCGACCTTTTGGAGCGACTTGGTCAGAAAATGCGGCAGGATCTGCAGCGCCATATCCTTGAAGGCGCAGGTCGGGCCGTGCCACAGCTCGAGCAGATTCACCTCGTCGCCGTTAAAGGTGACGGTGGAGATCGGAGCGGGGTTATCGCCGCCGAATTTTTCGACTGTGTAAGCGTTATCCACACAGTCGGATATTTCTTTTTGAGAAAAATCAGTCAAAAACTGACCGATGATGTACTTGGCGCGCTGCTGATACGACTTGGAAAGCATGGTATCCAGATCGACCAAAGAGAGCTTGGGAAAGCTCTCGGGAACAAACAGTCCGCCGTCCTTGGAGATACCCTGTGCGATCGCCTGTGCAGACGATACAGATTTGCTTTTATCTTGAGTGGAATGATATAACATAAAAGACCCTCCTAACCCATTATATTCAAGTTATTATACCACATCGGCGGTCATTAAGCAAGTATTGGGCTGAAAAAAGAGATAATTATTCGCCATCAAAAGGTTAAAAATGGCATAGATTTTTGACAATTTATTCTGCTATAATACACACATCAAAACAGAAACGGAGAACGAATATGGTATTTGAAAAGCTATACAGGGAATTCGCCTCGCTTAACGAGGTAAAAGCGATCGCGCTGGGCGGATCGCGCGCAACAGACCGCTATGATGAACAATCGGACTATGACCTATACCTCTACTGTGACGCTATTCCGTCAAAGACAGTCAGAACTGAGATATTGAACCGCTACTGCTCTTACGTTGAGCTGAATAACCAATACTGGGAGACCGAGGACGACTGTACGCTGAACAACGGCATCGACATCGATATTCTGTACCGCGATATGCAGGATTTTGAAGAAGGGCTTGCGCGGGTCGTCGAGCGATATCAGGCGGGCAACGGGTATACGACCTGTATGTGGCACAACCTGAACACCTGCAGGATCCTGTACGATGAAAGCGGTGAACTGGCGGCGATGAAAAAGCGCTTTGCCGTCCCCTACCCCGATCAGCTGAGGACAGCGATCATCGAGCGCAACAGAAGACTGCTGAGCGGGTGTCTGCCGTCGTATGACGGTCAAATTCTAAAAGCGTCGAAGCGAGGTGATCTTGTTGCGGTCAATCACCGCACAGCGGCATTTTTGGAATCATATTTCGACATTATTTTTGCCTTGAACCGCATGACGCACCCGGGCGAAAAGCGAATGATCGAGATCGCAAAAAGAGATGCAAACATCTTACCCGCTGATTTTGAAAAGAATATCGACGCACTGTTCGAAAGCTTGTACGGGGACAGCGAGACCGTCGCAGAAATCCTTAGGAGTATCATCGATCATCTGGATGAACTATTAAACGCAAAATAACAAATAAACTAACATGAAAAACCGCCGATGATCTCGGCGGTTTTGTTTCACGTGAAACATATGTTCTATTAGTGCGGTAACACTTTAAAACCTTGCGTATGGTTCAGCTTGAGTGAAAGCCGCTTTGATGTGGTTGACGGAAACGAGCTTTCCCGCGGCACGGTCAACCTCGACCTCGATGACGTCAAATCGCGGCTGGAGGCTCGACTTTTTCTCGTCCAGATAGTACGCGGCGGTGCGCATGATGTGGAACTGCTTACGTTTGTCGACCGCGTATTGACCCGAGAGGAACGGGGCGGCGGAGCGCGTCTTGACCTCCGCAAATACGATGGTATCGCCGGTACGGGCAATCAGATCGATCTCGCCCAGCTTACATTTATAATTCTTTTCCAGAATTTTATAATGTTGTTTTTTCAAATAATCGGCGGCGAGTTTTTCGCCTAAAGAGCCAAATTGTTTGTTGGTCAATTGTTTTGTCATAGGCTGTTTTTTTCGGTACGTCTTGGGACCCGTACCCTACAATTGTATGTTGTGTTTCGCATAGATCTTTTTGAGAAAGGACGGTCTGTGGATGGGGCTGGGACCGTACTCAAGGATCCGCTCGACATGGAGCTTGGTGCCGTAGCCCTTGTGCTTTTCGAACGCATACTCGGGGTATTTTGCGGCGTATTCGAGCATCAGGCGGTCTCGGGAAACCTTGGCGAGGATCGACGCGGCGGCGATGGACATCGACTTTGCGTCGCCCTTGATAATATACTCGCAGGGGATATCGAGCGGCGGCAGTCGGTTGCCGTCGATCATGGCATAGTCCGCCTTGACGGACAGCCCTTCCACAGCGCGTTTCATGGTATTCATGGTGGTCGCGAGGATATTATCGCGCTCGATCTCTTCGACCGTACCGAAGGCGATCGAGCAGGAGAGCGCCTGCTCGATGATGACGTCGAATAAGGCTTCGCGCTTCTTTTCTGTCAGCTTTTTGGAATCGTTGACGCCCTCGATGATGCAGCCCTCGGGCAAGATCACCGCGGCGGCGCAGACGGGTCCGGCAAGCGGGCCTCTGCCTGCTTCATCAACGCCGCAAACGGCTTTGTAGCCCTTTTCAGCGGCTTCTTTTTCGTAATATAACCAATCCATAAGCGCTCCTTCAACAAGAAATGTTCGGTTGAGATTGCCACAGCCCTAAAGGGCTTCGCAATGACAATTTTGAATTAATGAAATCAATACACTTCATTGATCGGATCATGGGAATTCGAGGGTGATCCTGCCGAGCTTTGCGGCGCGGAATTCGTCCAGCACAGTCGCCGCGGCGCGCTCGGTATCCGGTTCTCCGCCGGAGATCAGCATCCCGCGGTGCTGTGCGATCACCGCCAGCAGTTCATATGAAGGCAGGGCGAGGTCGTCCTCCGTCAGGCTGTATCGCTCGATAAATGCAGGCGTTTTCAGCTCTTTGAGGAGATCGAGCAGGCGGATCGCCAGCAGCTCGATATCCATGATATTATCCTTGATCGCGCCGGTAAAGGCGAGGCGTTCGCCGACGGTCTGATCGTCGAATTTCGGCCACAGCACACCGGGCGTATCCAGCATCTCAAAGCCCTTGGCGACCGTAAACCACTGATTGCCGCGGGTCACGCCCGGTCGATCCGCCGACTGCGCCTTGTTCTTTTTGGCGATGCGGTTGATAAAGGTCGATTTGCCGACGTTCGGGATGCCGACGATCATCACGCGCATCGTCGGATTGAGCATTCCTTTTTTGTGGTACGCGTCGATCTTATCCGCAAGCAGCTCGCTCAGTGCGGGAACAAACTGCTCCACTCCCTTGCCGCTTTTACAGTCGACGGGGATCGCGCGCACCGTATCGCTCGACAGCGCATTAACCCAATCGCGGGTCGCCTTTTTATCCGCCATATCGCATTTATTGAGCAATATCACGCGCGGCTTGCCGGCGGTCAGCGATGCGATATCGGGATTGCGCGAGGAGGTCGGGATGCGAGCGTCGAGGATCTCCGCGACCGCGTCCACCAGCCGCAGATCGCGCTCGATCTGTCGCTTGGTCTTGGTCATATGCCCCGGGAACCACTGGATGTTCTGGGTGTGGGGCGTATCGGCGGACTGTTGTTTCTTCGGCTTTTTGGGCTTTGAAACAGGCTTTTGCTGCGTGGGATTCGCCGCAGGATGCTTCTGCCTCGCGCCGGAGCGTCCTCCCTTATTTGGCGGGGTGCTGTATTTCTTTTTCGTGTTTTTTCTGTTATTCTTCATCATATATCTTCTTTTCAAAAAAGCCTGCTCCGTATGAAGCAGGCTGCGGTTTATCAATACAAATAACGGATCTTGGAGAGATCGAGCTTGCGTTGTCCGTTTCCATCATAGGTATGCGGGATAATATCCAGCTGTGCCTTGCCGATGATATCGGAAATATTGATCAAGCCGATCTCATAAAAACGGCTGTCCAGCGATACGGAACGGTTATCGCCCATGACAAATACCTTGCCCTCGGGAATAATGCCGTTGACCTCATCGGCAGGACGGTCGCCCTGTCTGGTAACGCCCTGGATATAGTCTTCCTCGAGCAGTTTGCCGTCGACATAGACCTTATTGTTTTCGTAGTCGATCTTCAGATCCTGTCCGGGGGTCGCGATGACGCGCTTGATCAGCGCCTTATCATACTGTTCGCCGTGGCTGATGACCACGATATCGCCCTGATGGGGCGTATAGAACAGGTCGGTGATCACGACCTTATCAGTATTGATCAGCGTAGGCTCCATCGAAGGGCCGTCGACGTCGATGATGCGGAAGAAGAAGGTCATCACGATCAGTACGCATATCAACGCCATAAACAGGCTACCTAACCAATCTAACACGGTTGAGGTCACCGGGCTTTTTTTCAGTTTTATTTTGATGACTTCGCCGTCACTGACCGCGGGAGTCTCTGCGGATCTCTTCGGGGCAGCGTCGAGCTTGCTTTTTTCTTTTTTCACGGCGGTATCTCCATGCTTTCTGTCTGTTTTTGTCGAAATCGTGTATTACTATAATACACGCAAAAAGGGGACTTGTAAAGTCCCCTTTCAGTTTTTTATTTACGGATTTCTTCCTTGACCTTAGCAGCCTTACCGACTCTGTCACGCAGATAGTAGAGCTTGCTGCGGCGAACCTTACCGCGGCGGACAACCTTAACGTCGACGACGTTCGGGCTGTGGAGCGGGAAAACTCTCTCAACGCCTACGCCGTAGGAAACGCGGCGTACGGTGAAGGTCTCGGCTACGCCGGAACCGCGGCGTGCGATAACGGTGCCCTCGAACATCTGGATTCTCTCGCGCTCACCCTCGCGGATGTTAACGGAGACCTTTACGGTGTCACCGATGTGAAACTCGGGTGTTGTTTCTTTGACTGAACTCTCAGCAATTTTCTTTAATGCGTCCATAATTTCCTCCTTAGTAATCTCAGACATTCATGCCTCATCTGTCGGGCAGAGGACTATCCGCTTCAAATTTGAGCATTAAACCCAGATTTGAACCCCATCAACTGACTTGTGGTATTCAAATGCCCTAGTATTGTAACATAAAGCGGGATAAAATGCAAGTGTTTTCAAAAAATAATTCTCATCGGAAAACTACAGGGGGCCTTTGGCGCGTAGTTTTGTCAGAAAAGCGGTAAAGCTGTCCGGCGGATCGGCGGTGAATTCCATGTATTCCCCTGTGACGGGATGGACAAAGCCCAATCGATAGGCGTGGAGGCACTGACCGCCGAGCGAGGTGATCACCTTCTTCGGGCCGTAAACGTCGTCGCCCGCGATCGGATGCCCGATATACGCGAGATGGACGCGGATCTGGTGGGTGCGACCGGTCTCAAGCCGACAGGAGATGTAGGTGAAATCACCGAAGCGCTCCAGCACCCTGAGATGGGTCACGGCGGGCTTGGAATTCTGCTGTGTCACGCACATCCGCTTGCGGTCGGTCTTATGGCGGCCGATCGGCGCGTCGACTGTGCGCTCATCCTCGCGGATATTGCCGTAAGCTACGGCGAGATACTCGCGCGTGAAGCTGTGGTCGGCGATCTGCGCGGACAAGCCGGCATGGGCGATATCCGACTTCGCGACCGCCAGCAGTCCCGATGTATTTTTGTCGATGCGGTGGACGATGCCGGGACGCAGCTCACCGTTGATGCCGGAGAGCTGATCGCCGCAGTGATACATCAGCGCATTGACCAAGGTGCCTCTGTAATTGCCCGGCGCGGGATGCACCACCATCCCCTTGGGCTTATTGACGACCAACAGGTCGGCGTCCTCGTACACGATATCCAAAGGGATATCTTCGGGAGTGATATCCACCGGCTGAGGATCGTCGATCAATACGGTGATCACGTCGCCGAGCGACGTTTTAATGCTTTTGGTACCGGGCTTATCCTCGATCGTTACCCCGCCGTCCTCGATCAGCTTGGCGATCGCCGAACGGCTGAGATCTTCCATCCTCTCGCTGAGGTATTTGTCGAGCCTGAGACCGACAAAGTCCTGCCCTACGCAAAAGATCAGCTTTGTCATCTAGGCGTCCTCACCCGCTTCGACAGCGACTTTTTCCTTTTTCTTTTTCTTATCATCCTTCAGAAAATCGGAGAAAAAGATCAGATAGACCAACAGGCAGACCGTGCCGGCAGTGATGCAGTAATCGGCAAAGTTGCAGATCGGCGGGAAGAATGACAGGCGCAGATAATCGACCACATAGCCGTGGACGATGCGCTCATACAGGTTGCCCAGTCCTCCGCCGATGATCAGCGACAGCGCAACGGTAAACAATTTGCTTTTCTTATAATTCTTTACAAGAAAAATAGCCGCGACAATGATCACGATCGAGGTCGTGATCGCAAAAAACACGGTGCCGTCCTGAAACATACCGAAGGCGACGCCGCGGTTCTCGGAATAGACAAAGTCGAGAATCGACGGAACCGCATGAACAACGCCGTCGGGCTTGAGGTTCGCGACGACGAAATAGCGGATGACTTCAGCAAGGATCGGGATGATCACGATGACGGCGATAGAAAGAATAATCATATGGTAACGCTCCTATAATAATGCGGCGTACCTCGCGGTACACCGCATTGGAGTTAAAATAAGGCGTTCGCCTTCTGCGAAATGAAACCCTCAGTCAGTTTCCTTGGGAAAGGGAGCCTTTTAGGATTGCAGGATCGCGGCGCAGCGCGCGCACAGTGTCGGATGCTCGGCACAGTCGCCGACGGTCTTTGAATAACCCCAGCAGCGCTCGCACTTTTCGCCCTCAGCCTTTTTGACCTCGACGGCGAGCTCTCCGTCAGCCTTTTCGAGCTGAACGTCGGAGACGATGAACGCCGCCTTCAGCTCGGGCAGTACCGACTCGATAAACGCGTATTCGTCGCCGGACGCCTTGAGGATGACGCAGGTCTCGAGGGAGGTCTTGACGACCTTATCCTTGATGACGACCTCGAGGGACTTTTTGACGGTATCGCGCAGGTCGTGGATACGATCCCATGCGGCGATAAAGTCGTCACCGACCTCGATCGCGACGGTCGTCGGCATATCGTTATACAGAACGTTCGCCTTGTCGTCAGAGGAGCGGTGCGGCATATAGCGCCAGATCTCGTCGGCGGTATACGCAAGGATCGGGGTGAGCATACGGGTCAGCGCGTCGAGAATGAGATACATCGCCGTCTGAGCCGCGCGGCGGGCGTTGGAATCCGCCTTTTCGGTATATAATCTGTCCTTCAATACGTCGAGATAGAAGTTCGACATATCGACGACACAGAAGTTATGGATCGAATGATAGACCTGATGGAACTCAAAGCGATCGTAGGCGTTGAGGCACTTGGCGATCAGCTCGTTGAGCTTGACGACCGCCCACTTGTCGATGGGCAGCAGCTCATCGGCAGGCACCATATCGGCATCGGGATCGAAATCGGAGATATTGCCGAGGATATAGCGAGCGGTGTTGCGGATCTTGCGGTACGCCTCGGACATCTGCTTGAGGATCTCGCGCGAGATGCTGATATCGGACTGATAGTCGGAGGATGCGACCCACAGACGGAGCACATCGGCGCCGTACTGCTTGATGACCTCCTGCGGGCTGATGCCGTTGCCGAGCGATTTACTCATCTTGCGGCGTTCCATATCGAGGATCATGCCGTGGGTCAGGACGGTGCGATAAGGCGCGACGCCCTCGGTCGCGACAGAGGTCAGCAGCGAGCTCTGGAACCATCCGCGGTACTGGTCGTTGCCCTCGAGATAGAGGTCGACCGGCGCGCCGAGATAGGAGCGGCGCTTGCAGACCGCGCGGTGGGACGAACCGCTGTCGAACCATACGTCCATGATGTCCTTTTCTTTATCAAAATGCTTGCCGCCGCACTTGGGGCAAACGGTACCTTCGGGTAAGATCTCGTCGGCTTCATGGGTGAACCACGCATTGGAGCCCTCTTTGCCGAACAGGTCGGCGACGGCAAGCATCGCGGTCTTATCCACATAGGGCTCTCCGCAATCCGCACAGTAGAAGATCGGGATCGGCACGCCCCACTTGCGCTG
>CACZAW010000053.1 GCA_902779225.1 uncultured Ruminococcus sp.
TATTATTGCTCTAACGATCTATATGAGGCTTGTCTCAACAGCCTCGCCGCCTAAAAGTTACAATTTTGCAAATTTTCGCACTTTTTCGCACTTACCCCTTGACTTTACGCCTGTCGCATAACCTGACAAATGGTTCCAAAACTGTAATCATATGTTAAGAAATATTTCATTTACTATCGTATAGAAACATAATATAATATATTCTGAATTAGAATAATCCCTTAGTATGTCCCGGCGCATCTCATTATGAAGGAGGTGGAACAATGCTGCAAATCAAAGGCGTCAAAAAAGTCTATAAAACAGGAAATCTTGTGCAGGAAGCGCTCAAGGGCGTATCGCTCAGCCTGCGGGATAACGAATTCGTCGCGATCCTCGGGCCCAGCGGCTCCGGCAAAACGACCCTGCTCAATATCATCGGCGGTCTTGACCGCTACGACGACGGCGACCTGATCATCAACGGCATTTCCACTAAAAAGTATTCCGAACGCGACTGGGATTCCTACCGCAATCATACCGTCGGATTTGTATTTCAGAGCTATAATCTGATCCCCCATCAGACCATCCTCAAAAACGTCGAGCTGGCGCTGACCATCAGCGGCATCTCTTCCAAAGACCGCTCTGCCCGCGCCGCCGAGGCGCTCGCCAAGGTAGGGCTTTCCGAGCATATCCATAAGCGCCCGTCTCAGCTTTCGGGCGGTCAAATGCAGCGCGTCGCGATCGCACGCGCCCTTGTCAACGATCCCGATATCCTGCTTGCCGACGAGCCGACCGGTGCGCTGGACTCCGAAACCAGTATCCAGGTCATGGATCTCTTAAAGGAGGTCGCGGGCGATCGTCTGGTCGTCATGGTCACACATAACCCCGAGCTGGCGGAAAACTACGCGACCCGTATCGTCAACCTGATGGACGGCGAGATCACCTCCGATTCCGACCCCTATGAGCCTGCCGAGGGCGAGAGCGTCCATAAAAACATGGGGCGCTCCTCCATGTCCTTCCTCACGGCGCTCTCCTTATCCTTCAACAACCTGCGCACCAAAAAGGCACGCACGATCCTTGTTTCCTTTGCCGGCTCCATCGGCATCATCGGCATCGCGCTGATCCTGGCGCTCTCCCACGGCGCCAACCAATATATACACAATGTCGAGGAGGAGAGCCTGCAAAGCTATCCCCTCACCCTCAGCGACACCAACTTCGATTTCACCTCGATTTATACCGACAGCCTGAGCGGCAACGATGAAGAGGAGGACGGCGCTGCCGCCGAAGTCACCGAGATGCGCTATATCTCGGGACTCTTGACCGGCGTCAAGAACAATGACCTCAAATCCCTTCGCGCCTACTTTGAAAGCGACGAATGCGACATCTATGATTATGTCCAGTCGCTGGAATACTCCTATAAGCTGATCCCGCAGATCTTCAAGAAATACGACGACGGCTACCGCCAGGTCAATCCCGACAAGAGCATCGACGCGCTCGGCTTTTTCAACGACAACAGCATGGTGACCGGCATCATCTCCAGCTTTTCCAGCACCACCACCTTTAACCCGCTCCCCGCTGAAGAAAAGCTCTATACCGAGAGCTACGACGTCAAAGCCGGCCGCTGGCCGAAGAACTATAACGAATGCGTCGTCGTCCTCACCAGAAGAGGCAAGATCCCCGATACCTCTCTCTACAATCTCGGTCTGAAGGATCCGACCGAGCTGGACGATCTGATCAAGGCGTACTCCGAGGGCAAAAGCACCCGCACCGAGGAAGAAGCCCTCACCTTTAAGTACGAGGATTTCTTAGGCATCGAATTCAAGCTGCTTTCCGCGTCCGACTACTACACCTATGATAAACAGCACAAGCTGTGGGTCGACCGCTCCGAGAACCAAAAGCAGATGAACAGCCTGCTGGATAAGGCGGAACCCATCCGCGTCGTCGGCGTGGTTCAGCCCTCCGAGGACAATATGTCCCCCATCCTTGTACAGGGCATCTGCTACCATGCGTCGATCACCGACCGCATGATCGAGATGTCCAAGGACAGCGCCATCGTCAAGGCGCAGCTCAAGGATCCGAAGACCGACGTTTTCACCGGCAAGCCCTTCGGCGAAAAAAAGACCGCCGATCCGCTCGACTTCTCCACCCTCTTTTCGGTCGACAAAAACGCGATCAACAAAGCGTTTGATCCCAAGTCGATGCAGCTCGACCTCGGCGATCTCGATCTCGGCGCGATGGATTTTTCCGATATCGACCTCGAATCCGCCGCCGCTGATTTCGACTTCTCCCAGAGCTTTCCGAAACTGAGCCAGGAGGATATCCAACAGCTGTTCCAATCGGTCAACTTCACCGTCACCGCCGACAGCATGAAAAACCTCTTTGAACAGCTGATAAAGGGCTACACCGATTATGCTAAGAAAGACCCCTCCGCTAACCTCGACAAGCTGCCCGAGGCGTTCACCGAATATATCACCTCACAGGAGGCGCGCGACATCCTGCTGGGCGACCTGACAAAGATCATCGAGTCCAAATCCGACGACCTGATCACCGCCGAGGATATCATCGCGATGATCGAGCGCATCATGGAGGGCTACCCCGAGTACCTCGCCGAAAACGAGCTCAGCGAGACCGTTACCTATTCCCATCTCGGCGAATATCTCCAAAGCGAAAAGGCGCGACCCGTCATCGAGTCCTGCGTGGACGAGCTGCGGGAAAAGCTCAAAAAGCTGCAGTTCTCCGCCGAAGAGATCACCATGATCACCACGGATCTGATCAAGGGCTACGAGCCGTTCGCCAAGCAGAACAAGCTCCCGACAGCGTCGTCGCTGCTGAGCGCGTTCGCGAATTATCTCTCCACCGACAGCGCGAAAAAGCTCATCGCAGACACCGTCACCGGCGCGGTCGACACCTCGGCGATGCAGGCGACCATCGAGCGCTACACCGACCTGATGTCCGAGCAGATCGGCGCGGTCATCATGCAGATGCTCGACGCCGTCAAAACGCAGATCGCCGCCGCGCTCCAAAACGCCATGAGCTCCTTCTCCGACGGCATCTCGGAGGATATGTTCAGCGCATTCAGCTTCGATCCCTCCATGCTCAAGGATATGATCAAATTCAACATGAGCACTCAGGATCTGAAGGACCTGATGGCGTCCCTGCTCTCCACCGACGAATCCACCTTTGACGGCAACCTGCGCAAGATGGGCTACGCAGATATCAACAAGCCCAACGGCATCACCATCTATCCGTCCGATTACGAAAGCAAAACTCATGTCAAGGAACTGATCGACGGCTACAACGCCCGTATGCTGGAAGACGGCGAGGAAGAAAAGGTCGTCGAATACAACGACGTCGTCGACGCGCTGATGGGGACCGTCACCGTCATCATCGACGTCATCAGCTATATCCTGATCGCCTTTGTCGCGATCTCACTCGTCGTATCCTCGATCATGATCGGCGTCATCACCTATATCAGCGTTCTCGAACGCCGCAAGGAGATCGGTATCCTGCGCGCCATCGGCGCATCCAAGCACAACGTTTCGTCGGTATTCAACGCCGAGACCTTTATCATCGGCACCCTGGCGGGACTTCTCGGCATCGGGATCTCTCAGCTGGTGATCCTGGTTGCCAACCCGATCATCCACGCGGCGACAAAGCAAAACGATATCAACGCGATCCTGCCGCCCTTAGGCGCGGTCATCCTGATCCTGCTCAGCATCGTGCTGACCCTGATCGGCGGGATCATTCCCTCTCGCAAGGCAGCTAAATCCGATCCCGTAACCGCCCTGCGTTCCGACTAAACACCAATCACTACCGAAACCGGAGGCTAATACCATGATAAAAGTAATTGACAAACAGGTTTTGTCCTCAGACAAAAGCCATCAGCTGAAAGGAAAGATCTACATCCCCGAGGGTCCCGCACGCGGGCTCTTCCATGTCGTCCACGGCATGACCGAGCATATCGCCCGCTATGACGGCTTTATGCGCGCGATCGCCGAAGAAGGCTACATTGTATTCGGCTACGATCACCTCGGTCACGGCTATACCGCGCGCGACGCCGGCGAGTTGGGCTTCATCGCCCATGAAAAGGGCTGGGAAAAACTGGTCGACGATGTGTTCATCTACGGCAACGAGATCCGCAAGATTATGGGTGACAACCTGCCCTTCATCCTGATGGGTCACAGCATGGGTTCGTTCATCGTGCGCCTGACCGCCGCGAAATACAACCACTGCGACAAGCTGATCGTCATGGGTACGGGCGGCCCCAACCCCGCCGCGGGAATCGGCGTCAAGGTCGCGGGTATGATCAAGAAGATCAAGGGTGAGCGCCATATCTCACCAATGATCTACAAAATGGCGTTCGGGACATATAACGACCGCTTCAAGGATGAAAACGATCAGTACGCATGGCTGTCCACCATGATCGAAACGCGCGACAAATACCGCGTCGATCCCCTGTGCACCTTCCTTTTCTCCGTATCGGCGATGCAGGATCTGGTCATTTTGAACAAGAGCTGTAATGAAAAATCATGGTTTGCCTCCGTCGATCGCCAAAAGCCGATCCTGCTGGTATCCGGCGCCGAGGATCCGGTCGGCGAATACGGCGCCGGCGTCAAAAAGGTCTATGACGGCTTGACCGCCGTCGGCGCGAACGTACAGATGAAGCTCTACCCCGGCGTGCGTCACGAGATCCTCAACGACGTCTCCCGCGATGAGGTCATCGCGGACATCAAGCGCTTTATCGGATAATCATATGATACAAGAAAAGCCCCGATCGTCAGATCGGGGCTTTCGTGCAGTTAAAATGATTTTTTATCAGAGATACAGGCTGTAAGCGTTTGCCATCTGCTGCGCGGAAGCTGCGCTGACGGTACCGCCGACATTCATCTGGCAGCACAGGTAGAACATCCATGTGACCAGGGCAACCGCCAGCATAACAAAGGCGGCGATGATCACGTTGCGCAGGAAAACGTTCTTGGTCTGTCCGCATTCCTTCAGGGTGTTGGAAACGCCGATAACAACATAGTATGCCATCGCCATACCGATGAACGGTACGGTCAGCCAGCAGGTAGCCAGGCTGAGCAGAGCGCCGAGGAACAGCCAGAGAGAAACGGGCATCGAATGGATACCGAACTCAACAAGAGCGTCGATAAACGCCTCGGCGGGCTTTTTCTTGGACAGGATCAGCGAGCTTAAGAAGCGGAAGTTGATGTAGATGCAGCTGCAGAACACGGTCATGATCAGTGCGCTGAGCAGCACAAAGCCGAACTTGAACGGCGCGCTCGCCGCAAAGGTACCCGCGAACATACCGAGACCTCTGTGATAGTTGAAGGTCGAATCGGTCATTCTCGCAAAGTAGCAGATGCCGAGGATCAGGTTGACAAAGAATAAAATGCAGATAAACAGAAGCGGAAGAATAAAGTCCTTGCCCTTCTTAGCGGCAGTCTCAAGCTTGTCGCTGTTGGTCCAATAGCTCTTGAAAACAACAGGGATATTCTTGAGCGCCTTGACAAACTTGCCTTGCGGAGCCTTCTGAGGGGGCTGACCGTATACAGGCTGCTGCATCACGGGACGCTGCTGCGCCTGATAGGGCTGACCGGGCTGAGGCGCCTGATAGGATTGCTGCGGCTGAGGTTGAGGTTGGGGCTGCGGCTGAGGCTGAGCGGCTGCGGGCTGCTGCGGATAGGTCGGCTGACCTGCCGCTACGGTGCGCATATCCTGCGACGCCTGCTGACGCTGTGCCTGACAGTTACAGACCTCGTTATCCTGCAGAGGTCTGCCGCAAATCTGACAGAATTTCATTTAGATTACCTCCAAAGAAAAAAATTGAAATGGAAACGGTGCAAATCATAATACAGGCAGTATATTTCCATAATCGAAAGTATTATAGCATACCGCCGCGTGGTTGGCAAGCGAAGTAACAATATTGTAGGTTTTTATCGAATCGGGCGCACATATTTTATATCCGTCCGTTGAAAACAAAAACGCCCATTATAAAGCGTTCCGGTGTGTCGAAAAAAGAACTGTCATTCAGAGGAGCAAAGCGACGAAGAATCTTACAGTGCCGGCTTAGCAAGCTTTTCCGCGCCCTATAGGTATAATCAGATGGAAAAGAGAGCACGTTAAGATTCCTCGCAGGCTCGGAATGACATTATAATAGGTTTTCCTTACAGTTAAAAACGCCCATTATAAATCAATGAGCGTTCTCTTGAAAATATGACTGAGTTTTACAGGCATTCGACAACGATACAGGTGACGTTGTCCTTTGCGCCGCGGGTATAGGCGCTGTCGACCAGATCGCACGCCTTATCCGTGCCGTCCCCGCCGAGCGCCTCGGCGATCTCGCCGTCGCTCAGATACCCGTACAGCCCGTCGCTGCACAGCACCAGACTGTCGCCGCGCTTGAGCTCGATCGCGTCGTATCTCTCCGCACGGGCGCCGTTCGCCTGCTCGATACCGAGAAAAGCCGTCAACTTGTGGCGGTCGGGCGAATGCTGCGCCTGCTCGCGGGTATAGACGCCGCTGCGATAGCGCTCCATCGCGACGGTGTGATCATTCGTGACAAGGTACAGTCTGCCGCCGGTATAATAGTACAGTCGGCTGTCGCCCAGCGAGTAAGCATACAGTCTGCCGGCGTTGATCAGCGCCGTCACCATCGTGGTCGCGCCGCGGCGGCCGCCGTCGTTATAATAACGCTCCAAGATCTTTGCATTGCATTCGCCGACATAGCGACCGACCAGTCTTTCGCGCTCCGTCGGATTTTCGCGATAGCTCTGATACAGCCCGGTCGCGTATTCGGCAGCCAGCCTTGCCGCCGCCGTGCCGACGTCCGCGCCGCCGGTGCCGTCAAATACGCCGCAAAGCAGCGGTTCGCCGATACCGCTCGCCCTCAGACTGCGGCTTGTTCCGCTCTCCAGTCCGACGATCCCGTTGATGACAAAGTTATCTTCATTGATACGGCGTGTCGCGCCCTCGTGGGTCGACGCGCTGATATGATAGGCTTGCGGGATGTTCTGCATATCGCGCTGATCGCTCGGCGCAACGGTATTGTTACGGTAGATGCTCATAAGCGTCCTCCTGTATTATGATTTTTTATTACGGATCACTAAGGCGAAATACGAGATAACGACAAATACGGCGGAGATCAGCAGGCATAGCAGGAGCGAACCGCCGGTATAGCCGAAGCCGTCGCCGTAAGCGTGCGGATCCGAGAACATCGTCGACTGCAGACCCGCCAGCGAGCCGAGGGCGTGCATGCCCCAGCGGCTGAAGGTGATACAGCTGAAGACGTCGCCCACGCCGTTGAGCTCAAACATCACCTTGTCGTCGCACATCAACAGCTGTACGATCAGCACAAACGGCATGATGGTCATCGCCGTCGTCGGCGTTCCCGCGATGCAGGAGATCATCAGACCGAGGATAGACGCGCCGAAGATCAGTACATAAAAGGTGATCATGATCAGCAGGATATTGCCGCCGTTGATCCCTTGATAAAAGCCGAACGGAACCAAAAAGAGAAACAGGATCAGCGCCTGAACAAAGCACAGAACCGCCTGCCACAGGACCTGCGCGATCACATACGCGCCCAGGTTCATTCCCTGACGGTACTCGGAGTTGATGATGTCATGCTCCTTGCAGACGCTTTGGATGGTATTGAAGATACCCAGCCAGATACAGCCGGACACCGTAACAAAAACGCCACTGTGGTTCAGCGAGCCGACGATCGCGCCGATGATCAGGGCGATGATGCCGGCAAACAGCGAGAACTTCCATGCGCTCTCACGGATATTGATCCGGGCAAATTTTCTGAAATAGACCGGAATCTGTTGGGTGATCGGAACACTGCTATACATGGCGACCTCCTTCTGCATACTGCCGATCGATGTAGTAGTCGGCAAGTCCTTTACCGCCCTCGTGCTGCGGGTTGATCTCCTTCATGATATCCTGCAGGCGGTTGACGTTAAAGTACTTCATCGCCGCCTGAGGCGTGCCGAAGAAGGCGAGATGGCCGCTGCCGTCGCGGGTCGACTTGGCGATGACCAGCACCTTGGTAAAGAGGGTCTGATGGGTATCGGGATTGATCGCGTCGTCCGGCTCATGCGAGATGACCATCACGATCTTGCTGCTGTTAGCCATTTCGCCGATATGCTCGGTGATGCCCTTAAAAATACTCATCTGCTGTTCACGGGACGCCGCATCCAGACCGGAGTCGGGCTCGTCGCAGATAAATACGCGCTGGAAGCCGATCAGCTGTGCGGCGACCGAGGTCTTTTTCTTCTGACCGCCCGAGAGCTGTCTGAGATAATGATCCTTCAGCGCGGTGATACCGACCTTTTCCATTACGTCGTAGACGCGCTGATCCTTTTCCTGCTTATCATAATAACGGCTGTCGAGCTTGATGTCGGCGAGGTCGCGCAGGGTGTTATAGACCTTATCCTCCAGCCGCAGGTCGATAAACTGCGGAACAAGTCCGATCATCGCGTGCATATAGCCGGGATCGAGCTTGAGGTTCTGACCGTCGAGCAGGATATCCGAATCGGAATCGATCTTGCCGAGGATCGCGTTGATCAGGGTCGTTTTGCCCGCGCCCGATCCGCCGAGGATCAGGACAAAATCATTGTTGTCAACGGTAAAGTTGACGTCTCTGAGCAGCGCGCGCTTACCGTTGTCGACCGTCACGCTGCGGATATTGACCGTCAGCGCACCGGCGCTTTCGCCGGGATTATTGTAGAGGATGATATTATCAAGAACGATCAGCGTCGTGTTCGCTACGCGGATCACATCGTGGTTATACAGCATCGCTGAGCCGTCGATCTTCTGCGCGTTGACATAAACGCCGTTCTGGCTTTTTTTATCATAGACAGCCAACCCCTGCTCGGAGCGCACGATCACCGCGTGCTCACGCGAGGCGGTCATATCCTTGATCCGGATGACGTTGTTCGCCGAGCGTCCGATCGTGATCTGCGGATTCGCGTTCAGATCCGCCGCCTGCCACCGTTCATCCGCCGCAAAATGACGGCTGAATACCATCAGCACCGCCTGCGGATGCGGTTCGTTGAGCGTCTTTCGGTCGATACGCAGCACATCGCCGTCCGCTAAGCGGTACGGCTCCGGATTCTGACCGTTTGCCGATATGATCTGCTTGCTGTTGATATAGGTGCCGTTGGTCGCGCTGTAGTTGGTATAATAAAAGCTGTCTGTCGCTTCATCATAGAAGAACAGGCTGACCATCATCGGGCTTCTGCGCGCGTCGATCAACAAGAGCGACGCGGTTTTCGCCGCGTTATCAGCGCTTTGAACGTAACCGGTTGTTCTGTTCTCGTCCATATTACCTCTCCTTTATTTACGGGTTGATATCCTCAAAGTTCGACTCAAGCTGATCCTTCGGAAGATAGCAAAGCGTACCGTTGTAGATGACCTCATAGAAATCCTCATTGCTGAGATAACCGACCACGTCCACCTCGGCGTTTTCCTTCAACTCAAACGACGCGGAGGAGGTCGACGGATTATAATACAGCGTCACATTATTGGTACAGATCATCTGGCGCTGGTATTCTTCGTCATAGATATATTCTGCGTCGGGATCCTTTGAGAAATATTTCGCAAGCACATAGCCGGAAAAGAGGTTACAGCGAACCTTATAGTACTCTCCGCTCTTTTCGAGGTAGGTGACAGACCCACCGCTGGGTATCTCCATAAAGCTGGCGGAAGTACGCGAGGGGTTCTTGTGCAGATATACCTTGCCCGTCGAGCAGTTATAATAGGTATCATCGGGCACGGTAGGCGCCTCGGTCTCCTCCTCGGTCGGCTGTTCCTCCGGTTCGTCGGGGATCAGCAGCGTGACCACGGTGCCGGGTCTGACATAAAAGCCCGCCTCGGGGATCTGCTTGACGACATAGTTCTGCGTCATATCGCTTTGAATGGTATCGACGTCCCACGAAAGTCCCGCTTCCTCGAGCTGTTCCTTCGCCTGCGTCAGTTTGATACCGGTGACGTCGGGGATCTCGACGTCCGCCGCCTCTGTCGGCGCCTCGGTAGGCTCGACCGTCGGAAGGACCGTTGCCGCAGTCGGCTCCGGAGCGGACTCGGATTTCTTCTTGCCGAAGATATCGCCGCCGAATACGAACAGCACGATGATACCGATGATCAGCAGCACCGCGATGATCGAGATGATCAGGATCGGGGCTACGGAGGATTTTTTCTTTTTCTCCGGCTCAGGCTGTTTATCCTGAGGCTGTTTCTCCGGATGGCGCTCCTCGCCCGCAAAGTTGTCGCCGTAGGTGCGGTTGCGCTCGTCGCCGTAAACTCTCTCGCGATACGCGCCGTCTGCGGCATAAGAGCTGAGCACCGCCCCGCCGACAGGATAGATATTGACCCTGCCGTCCGTGCGCGCCTTGTTGACCAGATCGATCAGCTCGGTCATGTTCTGGCAGCGGTTCTCCTTAAAGACCGCCAGTCCGTACATCAAAACGGATTCCAGCGCGGGCGAGATCCTCACGCCCAGCTGTGACGGCGGGAGAAGATCGTCGGTGTGGATGCGGTCGATCCCCGATTCCGGCACCTCGCCGGTGATGCAGCGATAGATGGTCGCGCACATTCCGTAGACGTCCGTCCACGGTCCCTGATTGCCGTTCTTGGTGTACTGCTCCTCGGGCGCGTAACCCTGCTTGAGCATGATCGACATTTCTTTATCGTTATTGGTAAAGTATCTTGCGGAGCCGAAGTCCATCAGCTTTAAGCTGCCGTCCGTCAGATACATGATGTTATCGGGACTGATATCGCGGTGGATGATACCCGCAGCGTTGATTTTCTCCAGCGAGCGCATCACCGGCAGCATCAGGTCGAACGCCTTATCCGCCGGCATGGGACCGTACTTGTTCAGATACTTGTCGAGGTCGATGCCCTCGAGGTATTCCATGATGATATACGCCGTGCCGTTCGCCTCAAAAAAGTCGCGAACGTCGACGATACCCTTTTCACTGGAAAACTTGGCAACATTACGCGCCTCCAGCAGGAACCGCTGTTTTCCCTTTTCAAAAAAGCCGCGCTGTTTATCGGTGCCGAAAACAACGGTCGCTTCCTTATAGCTGTTGCGGTTGGTATAGCCGGAGGGATAGAATTCCTTGATCGCAACGCGCACATCCAGCGTCGTATCGCGGCCGATATAGGTGATGCCGAAGCCGCCCTCGCCGATCGCATAGCCGACCAGATACTTCTTGTTCAGAACCGTACCCGGGTGCAGATGGTGCGCGGCAACACGCCCGTCGTTGCTTCTGTGGCAATACGGACAAACAGGTGCGCTTCCCTTTTGATTCATGCAGTGATAACAGTACATAGTGTCCTCCGCAGTAAGAGATAGGAACATGGATTCGGGGCAAAGCAGATACGTCTGCTACCCCATACTAACCTAATATAATATTATATCATTCGACAAAATCAGTGTCAATACATCCCGCTGTTTTAACCCGCGTACAAAGAGGAGTTAGGAGTTAGGAATTAAAAATTGTCATTGCAAAGCCCATTAACCGGGGGTCCCCGCAACGCCCCGCGTCGCGGGGAGAGGAGTCACGGCGGAGCGATACGAGAGTAGTCCGTTCAGGACTGCTCTCAATAAGCGCAGCCCGCGACGACGATGTGGCAATCTCAACCGATTATCTAACCACTAACCACTGATCACTGACCACTGATCCCGGGTGCGGGCAGCGCCCGCCATCAACCCTTTATCCTTCACCCGATCAGCTAAATTGCCGCTTTGCGGCAGCGAAATTGCTTTACTTCGTAAATCAGCTAAATTTTGCGATGAACCGCAAAGCTAAATTAAATTCGCCCGATAGCTTGCGAAGCAAATTTTGCTCCGTCAGGAATTTAGCGTGACAAAGTCACATTTAGCTCGCGGATACGCGAATTTAGCTGTTTAACTCTTCACCTAAACCACGATCCTCGCCGCACTGCCGCCCGACTGATCCTTCGTGACGACGATCTGCCTGTCGATCTTCTCCTTCAGCTCGGCGACATGGGAAATGATCCCCACCAGCCGATCGGCGTCCGTCAGACCGACCAGCGCTTTGACCGCCTGCTGCAGGGATTCTTCATCCAGTGAGCCGAACCCCTCGTCGACAAACATCGTATCGAGACGGATGCCGCCTGCCGACGACTGGATCTCGTCCGACAGTCCCAGCGCCAGCGACAGCGAAGCCTTGAAGGTCTCGCCGCCGGACAGGGTATTGACGCTGCGCTCGCTGCCGTTGTAATGATCGATCACGTTCAGCTCCAAGCCGCTTTGACTGCTTTTGTTAGCCGCCTGATCGCGGCGCTTGAGCTCAAACCTGCCGCCGGACATCACCATCAGACGCGTGTTAGCGCGCGCGATGATGCGGTCAAAATACGTCATCTGCACATAGGTCTCCAGCATGATCTTCTCTTTTCCCTTCAGAGTGCCGTTGGCGGTATCCGACAGGGCTTTCACCCATTTCAGCTTGTTTTCGGTCTGTGTCAGCTCATCCGATTTTTTGAGGATGTTCTCCAGCGCGCCGCTGTTGGCGGTACGGCGTGTCACGACGGTCTGCAATCTTTCGGCAGCGTCCGCTTTCACAGCGTTCAACTCAGCCAACCGCGCCTTTTCGCCGTCGATATCACAGTCCTCTTTTTCCTCCAGCGTTTTCTTTGCTTCCTTGATCGCGGCGTTCAGTCCGGCGATGGTCTTGTCGCATTCCGCGTGCGACTCAGCCGCTTTCCCGATTACATCCTCGATCGCGGCTCTCTGTCGGTTCATCGCGTCGATCGCGTCCTCAGCCGCTTTCTTTGACGCAAAGCTCAGCTTCTTTGTCAAGGCTGCCACGCGCTGTTCCACAGCGGCTTTCTCTGTTTTCAACGCCGTCAGGGATTGTTCCAGCCTGACACTGTCCGCCGTATCGGCTTCGAGCCGGCGCTCCTTTTCCGGCAGCAGCTCTTCGATCTCCGACTTTCTCAGAGCCGCCTTTTTCGCCGCCTCGATCTGTTCCTCCAAGTCGGCTTTTTTTGCTTCATATATCGCTCTGTTCCCGGCAAGCATCCCCGCGATCTCGTCAAAGGACGCGGTTTGCCCGATCTTTTCGGCTTGCCTGCCGATCGTTTCTTTTTTCTGCTCGATCGTGACCTTGACGGCGTTTGCGCTTTCGCTTGCCTTTACCGCGAGCGCATCAGCCGTTTCACAACCCGCCTTATGCTGTTCCAGCTCCGCCTTCGTGGGCGCGGCGGCAGAGATCGCCGCCGGGCGCGGGTGTACCGTGGAGCCGCATACGGGGCAAGGCTCGCCGTCCGTCAGCGTCTGCGCCAGCACGCCTGCCTGTTCGTCCAGATATGCCTGATGCAGTCTGTCATACGTCTGTTTCTTGTGCCGCGCGTCGTCAGCCTTCGCTAGATAATCCTCCTGCTTTTGCACCAGATCCGTTTCCAGTCCGCTCAGCTCCGCGAGCGCCTTCTCTGTCTGCGCGATCGCGTCCAGTCTCCGACCGATCTCATCCGCCTGCGTTTCCAGACGGAGCTTTTCCTCATCTGCTTTGCGCAGCGCTGTGTATTCTTCTTTCAGCGCGCCGATCTCCGTTTTCAGCGCGGCGGCGGAAGCCTTCACATCCGCAGCCGCCTGTTCCCCGTCGGATATCGAGGCAAGGAGCGTTTTCAAAACGACGTTCTTATCGTCCAGCTCCTCATATTCGTCCAACTCCGCTTTCAAAGCGGCGCTTCGCTCTGAGAGGCGTGCGGCTTCTGGCTGCTTTTCCCTAGCCGCGTCCAGCGCCTCCTTCAGCGCTTTGAGCCGAGGATGCGCTTCTTCCAGCAGTCGCTCTGACTCCTTGAGGGATTCCTCGGTTTTCCGATATCCTTCGGCTTTTGCGAGCCTTGCCGTCACGGCGGAGATCTCTTTTTCCGTCGCGTCAAGCTCTTTTGCGATCGCCTGAGCGCGCGTATTGTCCCTTTCGATCAGCTCGCCGAGCAATTCAACGACGTCCTGCGTCGTCATCTCGCCCGCGACAGCCTTATCGACCTTGACCGACAGCGCGTCGTCCTCGTCACAGACGATCCCGCCGATATATTGAAGGATGCTGTCTCGCGCCTTATCGTATTCCTTCGAAAGCGCGGCAGCCTCGTTTTTCAGCCGCAGCTGAAGGTTGGCGTAGCTTTGGGTATGAAACAGCTTTTGAAAGATCGCTTTACGCTCCTCCGTGGGGGCGAGCAGCAGCTTTTGAAAGTCGCCCTGCGCGATCATCGCGATCCGTGTAAACTGATGACGGTCGATCCCCATGATCTCGACGATCGCCTTATTGACGTCGCTTTTCTTGGTAACGACCCTGCCGTCGGGATATTTCAATTCGGCATAGGGATCCTCTTTTTTGATCCCCTCGCCGCTTTTCTTTCTGCGCATATATTCGGGATTTCGCCT
>CACZAW010000054.1 GCA_902779225.1 uncultured Ruminococcus sp.
AAAAAGAAGCACATCACCAACACCCGTGCCTCAGGTTCCGACGACGCCTTGAAGCTGACGCCTCCGAGTATCCTGTCACTGGAGCAGTGCCTCGAGTTCATCGCCGACGACGAGCTGGTCGAGATCACCCCCGAGACCATCCGTATGCGCAAGCAGATCCTCAGCAAGGAACAGCGCATGAAGCATCAGTTCCGCAATAAGAACTAAGATATTTCAACGAATAACTATCAAAATGTCCTATATCGTACTTGACCTTGAATTCAACGGCGCTTATTCCAAGCGCCAACACCGCTTTTTCAACGAGATCATCGAATTCGGCGCAGTCAAGCTGGATGATAACCTGAGAATGGTCGATACCTTCTCCGAGCTGGTAACGCCGCAGATCTCCAAAAAGCTGAACAGCCATGTATCCAAGCTCACGCATATCAATATGACCGAGCTGAAGGAATGCAACCGTACTTTTACCCATGTGCTGTCAAAATTCAAAAAGTTTCTCGGCGACGGCGTTTTGCTCAGCTGGGGGACAAGCGACGTCCTTGTCCTGATGGAAAACTGCCGCTATTTTGACGGCGTCGATACGCTGCCGTTTTTGAAGGCATACTGCAATCTGCAAAGCTATTGTGAGGCGGCGCTTGATTATCACGACCGCTCCCGCCAGATGGGACTGTCCGCCTGCGCTGAATTACTGGGTATCGGCTTTGAGGATGATACGCTCCATCGCGCCTTGACCGACGCCGAGCTGACCTCGCTGTGCTTCCAAAAGCTCTATGATCCCGCACTGTTTGAACGCTACTTGGACGTATGCGACGAGACCTTTTACCGCAGGATCACCTTCAAAAACTACAATATCTACGATATCCGCGATCCTCAGGTCAATAAAAAGGAAATGTTTTTCCTGTGCGACCGGTGCTCCCGCAAGGCGCGCCGCCGTTCCAAGTGGCGCGTCAAAAACAAAACCTTCCGCGCTAAATTTCGCTGCTCTCGCTGTAAGCGCGAATTCGAGGGACGCATTACCTTCAAAAAGACTTTTGACGAAGTCAAGGTGATCAAGCGGATCGCAGAGCTTCCCGATCCGAAGAAAAAAGAAACAGAATCCCCGCAAAATTCAGATAAAGAAAATTGATATCGGCAGTTTGTTGTTATTACAAACTGTCGATAAAAAATATCGAAAAATTAGAACAAATATTCGAAAAACTATTGAAATAACGCTCAAAATAGTGTAAAATAGAAGTAACAGAGCAGATCGAGATGATGCTTAATCGGTCGGCTTTGTTGACGGAAAAGCCCCATTTACCGTGAATACGTCTTATTTTGAAACCGCGCAAGCGGAATGATGCAGATGATCGAAAGGACAAAAGAATCATGGATTATCTTGAATGGGCGGACGAGTATTATCTGAATGCCGGCCGCGTAAAAAGTGTGATCGAGAGAAAGAAACAGTTATTGAAAGAGAAAAAGTCGCTGACCGCCGATCAGCGCAAACGGCTCACAGATGATATCAAGCAGTATCGCCGGATCTATCATGAGCTGTTGGATGTAGGCGATATTCTCGTCTCGCGGGCGGAAGGTGCCGGACGTGAGACATGAGAGAATGTTTCTGGATGATAAAAACGAGCCGCTGATCTCCTTTTACCTGTATAATCAGGGCGCCGACAACCGACCTGAGAGAGAACGAATGAAACGTATCCTCAGCCGCGCGATCCGGCGTGAGCTGACCGACCGACAGCGCGATTGTCTGATAAAGTATTATTTGGAAGGTATGCAAATGACAGAAATAGCCCGCTCGCTCAGTCTGTCAAAGTCTACGGTATCGCGACACATCGCCGCTGCGACCCGCAAGCTCAGGAATATCGCATCCTATTATCATCGCTGACAATTGAATATCGTTTTTCAGGGCGTCGTGGCTGCGACGCCCTGTTATTTTATCTTTAGTTTATTAATTAGATTTGATAATAATTGATAATTCCTAAACATAGTATAGAATTATTCTAGACTATAGTCTAATTATTGCTTGTTTACATGACGTGTTTTTTGTTGTATAATACTTGAAAAACAGCCGGAGGAATCTGTTATGGAACTGTTTAACGGGCGTCCCGAAGATGCTGAAATGCGCTTGGAACGTGAAAAACGCGTTTATGATTATCTTGACGACTTGCATATCGCTTATCAGCGTGTTGATCATGCGCCTGCCGATAATATGGAGGTTTGCCGCGAGATCGACAAATCGCTCGGCGCCGTAATCTGTAAGAATCTTTTTCTCTGCAACCGTCAGCAAACCGTGTTTTATCTGCTGATGATGCCGGATGATAAGCCTTTTAAAACCAAGGAGCTGTCCTCGCAGATCAATTCCTCTCGCTTATCCTTTGCCTCTCCCGCGCATATGCTCGCGTATCTTGATATCGAGCCCGGCTCCGTCAGCATCATGGGCTTGATGAACGATAAGGATCGTGTCGTCAATCTTTTGGTAGACGAAGATGTATTGAAGGATGATTATGTTGGCTGTCATCCCTGTGTCAATACTTCCAGCCTGAAGATCCGTACTGATGATCTTTTCAACGTCTTTCTGCCGTCGACAGATCATACGATGACCGTTGTCAAGCTTGTCGGCGAATGATCCGTGAACCAATGACCGTCTGACAGACGGTCTTTTTTTTTCGTCAACATGACTATTTCTTTCATACGATTTTTGTGCAGTAATAATTCCTGTGGATTCTTGTTATCGGATTGGTGATTTTGTATAATATATGTAGTCTGACTGATCTTAGGAGAGATTAACATGAAAAAATTGCTCAGTTTGCTGTTGGCGATCACACTTATTATATCTGTATTTGCCGTTTCCGCGATCATCACGCCCGCTTCCGGCGCGTCACAGTATTCTCAGCCGTCGACGCCGGTTGAGGGCGGCAATATGCTGCACTGTATGTGCTGGTCGTACAATACGATCAAGGCGAATCTGGATGATATCAAAGCCGCCGGTTATTCAGCGGTTCAGACCTCCTGTATCCAGCCGCCGAAGGATTATTTCTACGGCAATGAGAGCAAAGATAATCTTTATTGGCATTTTTATCAGCCGATCGATATCTCCGTTGCAAACGGCAATAACTGGCTCGGCACGAAAGCTGATTTGAAATCTTTGTGTGACGCTGCGCATGAGAAAGGTATTAAGATCATCGCCGATGTGGTTGTCAACCATATGGCGGAAGGCAATTATAACGGTACCCGCAGGAATTATTATATCAACTCTGAGATCAGGGACGACGAAACCTGCTGGCATAATCGCAACACAACGATGACAGGTTCAAGCCGCTATGATATGGTCATGAACGATAACGGCAACCTTCCCGATCTGAATACCGCCAGCTCTAAGATCCAGACCATGACCATCAACATGATGAAAGATGCAGTTGATTGCGGTGTGGACGGTTTCCGATTTGACGCTGCGCAGAATATCGAGACCCCGAATGATAATTCCTCGTTCAAATCGCCGTTCTGGTCAAATGTCATGAACACCGTAGACGATTATGCTGACAGAACGCTGTTCAGCTATGGTGAAGTGTACGGCAACGCGTGGAGCGACGCGGCGCTGAATGATTATATCACATATATCGGTCATGTGACCGATCCTGCCTCCGGTTTGGCTGCTCTCGGCGCTGTAGTAGGCAGCAACGCTTCCGGCTTAGCAAATTTTTCATATGACAACGGTAAAACGGCAAAGTATAACGTCGTCTGGGTTGAGTCGCATGACGGAACCGGTTACGGCGGCACCAAGACAAAGACCGTCACGGATCAGAATATCGTTCGCGCGTGGGCGATCACCGGTTCCAGAGCCGACTGTACCGGTCTGTTCTTTGCGCGTCCCGGTACTGAGAACCTGACGGCGCTTCCTACCAATTCGACATGGAAGTCTACCGCTGTTGCCGAGGTCAATAAGTTCAAAAACTATTTCCGCGGCACATCTGAATATATGTCCTCCTCAGGTAAATGCGCCTATAACGAGCGCGGCACCTCCGGCGTTGTGATCAGCAAACTCGACGGAGCAGGCAGCGTCAATCTTACCGCCAATAGGATGGCGGCAGGCACCTATACGGATCAGATCACCGGTAATACCTTCACGGTATCCGGCGGCAAGATCAGCGGAACTGTAGGCGATACCGGCGTAGCGGTCGTCTACAATCCTTCCAACACTTCTCAGACCGAGGCTACGACAGTTTCTTCCGGCAAGACGCTGACCCTCAAGCCCGGCGTATGGACAAACGACAATGCGTGGTTTGCTGCGTATTTCTACGGCAACGGTGAGACTTGGGTCAGAATGTCCGGCTCCGGCAGCACCTACACCGTCGATGTCCCCGCAGGCTACACCAAGGTGATCTTTGCCCGTATGAACAGCGCCGATACCTATACGATGAGCTGGGACAACAGGTGGGATCAGTCGAATGATTTGAATATCCCCGCCTCCAACGCGACCTATACGATCAGCGGATGGGGCAGCGGCTCCAACGTGAGTCCCGGTTCATGGACGATCGATCCCACCACGGCTCCGACAAGTGCGACAGAAACTCCCACCTCTGCGACCGCCGCTCCTTCTTCAGCTACTGCGGCAACCGAAGCGCCTACCTCCGCGCCCGCTGCTACCGACTATTATCTTGTCGGCTCTATGACCGACTGGGCGCCGAATGCTTCGTATAACTTCTATCAGGATAACGAGGGCAATATCGAACAGTATAAGCTGACGGCTTATCTGACCGCCGGTACGACCTGCAAGGCGGTCAAAGCTCCCTCAGGCAGTATTACAAATTGGTATCCGGACGGCAACAATAATAATATTTCCATCACCGCGACGGGCTGGTACAGATTCTACCTGCGTCCCAACGGCGACGGAAACAGCGATTGGATCTCGAGCGCCAGCGATTCGTCGAAGAAGGTTATCTATTATAAGACGACGACCGCTCCCGCGACCGAAGCGCCTACCACAGCGCAGACCGATGCTCCTACCGATCCTACCACAGAGGCGCCGACCGTTCCTTCAACAGAAGCGTCTACCGACGTTACCACAGATGCGCCGACTGAGACATCGACGACCGCTGTCGATGATACCACCTATTTCCTCGGTGATGTAGACGGCGACGGCGCCGTTGCGATTCTTGACGCAACAACGATCCAGATGATCGAGGTGCACTATATCGAAGCTGACGATCATATGCTTCAGCGCGGTCTGATCACCGGCGAGTCGCTGAATATTATGGACGCCACCGCGATCCAGCGTTATCTCGCAAGCTATTCCGACAAATATGCTATCGGCTCCGTCAAAGAATACGTCTGACGGGATCAATATCCATACATAACAAGAGCGCTTCCGAAAAGGAGGCGCTCTTTCAGTTAGGAGTGAGGAGTTAGGAGTGAGGAGTCGGAAATGAGAGGCTGCAAAAATCGAAAAAGAGAAGCCGCCTCCTCCGAGACGGCTCATATAATACATTATTCGATGATCAATTCTGCATCCGGCGTATCAGTGTCGACGGCATGATTCTCTCGGAAGAGGAATTCCGTCACCTTGCGCAGCGCCTGGGTGCTTTCGAGGATTCCGTATACCGCAAACGGTATCAGCATCACAAAGAACGGCAGCATAAACTGGCTTTTTGCTTCACATACCGTGTGGTAGATCAGCCCGCCGAAGATCGCCGCAGGCAGGATCGCCGCAGCAGGGGAGAGCCTTTTTCTGACGATCAGCCATACCATGCCGGCTGCAAAGCCGATAAAGATGATCATATTGTAGAAGTTGAACCAGCGGTCAAAGAGCCTTGACAAACCGCCCGTATAGATGGATTTTGCGACCTTGGGGAACGGCTCGGGATTCTCTGCAGTGGCTTCGGGATAGTCGTGATCATGCACCTGGCTGACCCAGATCGACTGGAACGCCGGCTCGTTGATCTCACTGAGCAGCTTGGTGGAATAGAACTCAACCAGCCTGCCCTCGTCCTTTAATTGCTTGATGCGGTTGGCGATTTCATCGCTCGCTTCCTTATCGGCAGCCGCTTCATCCAACTGATGCTTCGTCAGCGTATTGACGCCGATAAAGGAGAACCATCCGGCATAGCGGGGCGAATTCGCTTCTTCTGTCACGCCCATATAGGCATATTGGGTGTTGGTCACTCGGGTGTTGATCTGAGCGCCGCTGTTATTGCCGTAGCCCTGCTCCAGCGCCATTTGCAGAGCGATGGGGCAGAGGATCATCAGCGCGATGATCGCCAGCGATATCAGCTTCACCTTGTCGACGATATGCAGTACCAGTGCGATGACCAGCGCGATCAAAACGACCATATAGGTATATTTGATCAGCACCGCGAGCGTGATCAACAGGACGGAGATACCGGCGAATAAGAGCTTGTCGTCCTGCATATATCTCACCGTGAAGAACACCGCCCAAAGTGCAAGCGCCAGTCCGATCAGCACGCCGTTGACCAGCGTCGTGATGAACATCGGCTGAAAGCACACGATCAGGGTGATCGCAGTCATATTGGTGACAGCTTTGCGCTGAAAGATCCTGTTTGTGATCATGACAAGCGCGACATAGGCGAAATCCAGTGCGATCACGTTGACGATCTGGAACAATATCTCTTTTTGCTCCGCGCCGAAGATCTTGAACAGCATTTCCGCAAAGAAAACATAGCCCAACTGGAACGGATAGAACTGGAAGTAACTGTAATCGCCGGAAAAAGGATTGTTGAAGCGATCGTATTTGCCGCCTGCGGCGTCGCGTGCCGTCTCCAGCATCATCTGTGTTTCGCCGCTCGAGAGGGATTTTGCAGTCAAAACCCAAAAGAGGGAAGCAGCGGTGACAAGCGCGAGCATGATACCGACAATGAATTTTGTGTTCAGCTTGCTCAGATGGACATTTTTGCGGATCAGCACCAGACATCCCAGGATCGTCAGCACGATCAGCGCGATATTGGTGATCACGCTGTCGTTGTCGAACTGTATCCCCTCCGAGGAAGGATTGGACGAATCGAAGCGGCAGGTCTGTAAAATGCTGTAAACGGAGATAAAGACAAACAGCAGTCCGACCAGCGCGACAGCGATCCCCGTACAGATCTTAACGGTTTTTTCTCTAGCGATCAATGTGTTGTTTTTCACGTTGTGCACCTCTGTCAGATAACGAAATCGTCATTTTTGTAGGAGGGCAGCTTGGCTGCGCCTCGCGGCGTACGCATAATGGGGTTGTAGTCGAACTTTCTGCATTTTCCGTTTTTCAGAACCTTTCGAGCGTCGCAAAACTGCATTTCACCCTCTTTTTTGGAATGAGAGCAGTAGGTGCAGGAAGGCACGATATGCTTACCGAAGAGTTGTTTCTTCATACTATCACCGTATATTCCTCATAATAATTCAATTTATTATAACATTTGTTTTTTGCTATTGCAAGTCATATCATTCGGTAGTATAATGGAAAAGGTGATTTTTTTGAAAATTGATTCTAAAGTATTTGATCTAAATGAAAATAACGGCGTTGCTTACCTGACCTTCAACGCGTTATCCGAGATCCCGTTTATCCGTCACGCTTTTTCGACAAAGATCGGCGAGGGGACCCGCACGGTACACCCGATGGATATGAGCTTCGATCATGACGATCGTGACGCCGTTACCGAGAATTATAAGCGATTCTGTCTGGCAGCGGGCTTTGAATACCCGGCGCTGGTCGCCTCTTCACAGGATCATCACACCTTTGTCCGCGTCTGTACCTCGGCGGAGAAGGGGATCGGTATTTATCGCGAAAAGGATATCCTGAGCGTCGATGGTCTGGTGACGATCGAGCCCGGCCTCACCCTGTGTACCTACTACGCCGACTGTACGCCGCTGTTTTTTGTCGATACCGCGACCCATGCGATCGGGCTCGCTCACGGCGGTTGGCGCGGAACGGTCGGACGTATCGCCGCTAAGGTCGTCGATACCATGTATCAGAGCTTCGGGACCGATCCCGCAGATCTGGTGTGCGCCATCGGGCCGAATATCGGCGTTTGCTGCTATGAGGTCGACGAGCCCTGCGCTGCGCATTTTTATGATCTCGGTCTCGACAGCGACAGCTTTGTGTACCCGAAGGGCGACGGCAAATACATGATCGATCTGGCTGAGTGCAACCGTCGGATCCTGATCGACGCCGGCGTAAAGCCCGAGAATATCGCAGTCGGCGATCTTTGCACCAAGTGCAACAGCGATCTCTTATGGAGCCATCGCGCGACTGCGGGCGACCGCGGTACCATGTGCGCGATGCTGCGCATCAATCCTGCTTAAAACCACCCGGAACGAAGACATATCATGACAAAAAGCCTCTGATGATTCAGAGGCTTAATTCTTTTATCGAATATTTAATTGCTTATTTGACGCAAACCATACATCGTTCGCTTCAAATTCTTTGCCGTTCAGATAGGCAAGACAGCCGCTCGGAGTCGTAAAGCAGAACCTGAGCTTGTAGGAGTACAGCGCCTGCCGCCTCATCCGATACCGTTCGTTGAGCTTGCGGTCGCCGTATTTTTCGTCGCCGAGCAGCGGATGACCGAGGTGCGCCATATGCGCGCGGATCTGATGCGTTCTGCCGGTGTGCAGGAGCACCTCGCAGAGCGACAGACCGTTTGCCGCATCTAAAGCCGTATATTCCGTGATGATTTCTTTGGCGCCATCGCGCGGTGCGTCATATACTTTGACGGTGTTGATGTCCTCGTTTTTGCTCAGGTAAGCCTTGACGGTCGCGTGCTTTGCGGCGGGCTTTCCCTTTATCACGCAAAGATAGTATTTTTCGATCTCGCGATCCCGGATCTTCTGATTGATGACGCGCAGAGATTCCGCGTTTTTAGCGGCGATCACGATTCCGCCTGTATTGCGGTCGATACGGTTGCACAACGCGGGCGTAAAGGAATTCTCGCGGTCGGGATCGTATTCGCCTTTCTCATAGAGATACCGCAGCACTCTGAGATTCAGCGTGTCGGCGTCGTAGCGGCTGTCCTGATGACAGATGACCCCGACCTTTTTATCCAACAGCAAAAGATTCTCGTCCTCATAGATAACGGACAATTCTTTTCCTGCTTTCAAAAAGTCATAATTCTTCTTTTCCTCAAAGAACTCGTCCTTGATATACAGCGTCAGAACGTCGCCCTCCGCTAAAAAGACCTCCGGCGATACCTTTTTACCGTTGAGCTTGATATATTTGGTTCTCAGATATTTATACATCAGCGACTTCGGCATGGTCTTAAAGCGCTTTGACAGGTATTTGTCCAGGCGCTGACCGGCGTCGTTTTTTTCGATTGTGAGTGTTCTCATCTTATCACCGCCGTTATTATAACAGCTTTTTTGTATTATTTCAATACAGCCGTCACATCCTGCCGCAGACCGCGTAGTATATACAGGGTGATGAACATGAGAAGATGCAAATCCTGTATGGCTCCGATCGCATTCGGCGCAGGACTGATCACGGCGGCGATCCTGCCGACAAAGGCGGTATGTGTGATCGCGGCGATCGTTCTCATCTTCACCTGTTTATCCATGAGGAGGTAAAGCATGAAGGTAATCGTATTGGATCGGCCTAAGATCCTGTCATTCTTTCTCAGGAGGATTTACGGGATCAAAAAGGTCAAGGATAAAAACGAGCGCTGAGATGTTCAACTACATAAAGGCGGCAGGGAAGACCTGTCGCCTTTTTTGCCGAAATCAGTGAACAACGGGAAAAGGAGCTGCCGATCTTCATGCGACAGCTCCTTAGTTTCACTTTGTCAGCCGTAAGATCTGCCCCGGATAGATGATGTTCGGATTCTTCAGTCTGTTGAGGCAGATGATGTTTTCCGGCTCCAGTCCGTAGCGGTCTGCGATCGAGACGACGGTATCGCCCGGTCGGACGACATAATAGCGCGGAGCGCTGATCTTGCTAACCGGGATGATCAGCTCCTGCCCGGGATAGATGGTATACGGGCGGGACAGCCCGTTTGCATTCGCGATATCCTTCACACTGCTGCCGAAAAACTGCGCGATCGCATACAGCGTATTTCCGGGCCTGACAGTATAAGTAATCGTTTCCATACGGAACTCCTTTCAAGCGTTCGATAATACAGTATATGCCGAATCAATCAAAATCGTGAAGTCCGTCGCGAACGGCAGTTTCATGTTTAGTAAAATTTCCTGATTATTCTTTATTATAATTCTAAATTGGAATTAAATTTAGCCCTATTGTATGGTATGATACAGAAAGAGTATTATGGAATATAAGAGGTAATAGATTTGATCTCAAAACGATTGATTTCATTGATATTAATGACTGTTCTTTTGGTGGGGATGATGCCGGTGCAAGCTTTTGCTGCCTCAAACAACAAAAAACCTGCCGTCAAGCCGACTGCTGCTCCGACCGAGCCTCCTTTGGATCCGGAAGTGATCGGTTATCGGGAGTATGCCCGCCGGCTGGATAAAACGGTCTATGACAAAGAGATGGGCGCGATTTATCAGCCTGATTATACGATCTTCCGTCTTTGGTCACCGGTTGCGTCGGACGTCAAGGTATGTATCTATAAGACCGGTTCCGACGCCGAGCAGGGCGCGCAGACGCTGTACAGCTATCCCATGAAGTATGCGCCGTCAAAAGGCTGTTGGTATCTGACGCTTAAGGGCGACTATAAAAATATGTATTATACCTATCTGGTGACGGTCAACGGCATGACGCACGAGGTAGTCGACCCATATGCGAAGGCAGTGGGCGTCAACGGCAACCGCGGCATGATCGTTGATCTGAGAGAGACCAATCCCAAGGGTTGGTCCAAGGACAGCTTTACGCGTGTTTCGGATAATACCAGAGCGGTCGTTTGGGAAGTATCTGTTCGTGACTTTTCCGCCTCCGCATCCTCCGGCGTATCCGAAAAGAATCGCGGAAAATTCTTAGCATTCACCGAGGGCAAAACGACCCTGAACGGCAAAAAGGACAACATTGCGACCTGCGTCAACTATCTCAAGCAGATGGGCGTCAATTATGTCCAGATCAATCCCTTCTATGATTTTGCCTCTATCGACGAGACTGACAAATCAGGCGAATCGTATAACTGGGGCTATGATCCGAAGAACTATAATGCACCCGAGGGTTCCTATTCCTCCAACCCCTATGACGGACGCGTTCGCATCAGAGAATGCAAGCAGATGATCCAGGCGCTCCATAACGCCGGTATCGGAGTCATCATGGACGTTGTATATAATCATACATATGATTCCGAAGAATCTTTTTTCCATCAGACGGTTCCGTATTATTATCATCGTTTTTCCGAGACCGGCTCCTGGTCGAACGGTTCGGGCTGCGGCAACGACGTCGCGTCCGAGCGCTATATGGTCAGACGCTTTATCCGCGATTCCGTCACCTATTGGGCTAAGGAATACCATATCGACGGCTTCCGCTTTGATTTGATGGGCTTGACAGACGTAGAAACCATGAACTCAATCCGTGAATCATTGGATGCTCTGCCGGACGGCGAACACATTCTGATGTACGGCGAAGCATGGAAGCTGGATACCGAGTCAGATCCCGAAGTCTTGCTGGCTACGCAGGATAACATGAGTGAGCTTTCGACCCGCATCGGCGCCTTCAACGATTCCGGCAGAGATGCGATCAAGGGTTCTGTTTTCAACGCGAAAGAGGTCGGCTTCGTACAGGGCGGTTCTTTTAAACCGGGGATCCGCGGTATGATCGACGGCGATGCGACCGGTTGGGCGTCCGTCCCGAATCAAATTGTCAATTACGCCTCCTGCCATGATAACCTGACATTATACGATAAGCTCGTCTGTTCCGTTTACGGAGACGATCAATTTAAGTCGCGCCGCGAGGATCTCGTCGCGATGAATAAGCTATCCGCCGCGATCGTGATGATGACGCGCGGTATGCCGTTCATTCTGGCAGGCGAAGAAATGGCTCGTACAAAGGAAGGCGACGAGAATTCCTATAAATCGTCTGTAAAGGTCAATCAGATCGATTGGACTCAGCTCAGTAAGTATCCGTCTTTAACAGAGTATTATCAGGGCTTGATCAAGCTGCGCTCCAAGCTCACCGCGCTGAAGGATCCCGATGGCGTCGACGAGATCACATATCTTGAAACCGAGGGCGGCGACTGCCTGGCGTATCAGGCGGTCATGCCCCGGATGCCGATCGTTATTGCGGCGTTCAACGGCAGCAGCACGGACAGCTCGGTCGTAACGCTTCCGCAGGGCGATTGGATCATGCTGGCAGACGGCGAGCGAGCCGGTCTGCGTTCTCTCGGCGAGTATTCCGGTACGGTAGAGGTACCGCATACCTCTGCTGTCGTTTTGGTCAATAAGGCGGGATACAAGATTATCGGCGAGCCTTCCGATACGGCGAGCATCTATGCGCGCATTGTCGATACCACCGAAAAAGAAACGATCTTTGAACAAAAATACAATGGTAAAATAGGGGACAGCTATACGATCACGGTTCCCGACGAGGTGCTGTTCCGCTATAATCTCACTAGTGATGAAAGTATCTTGAGCGGAAAGTTCAAGAAGGATTTTGACGTTGTTGTGATAGAGTGCGAAAAATACGACGGTAATTTCTCTTCCGTCACCTTCCGCTATCTTAATGATATGGACAAGCCTGTTTCCAATGCGATCGTGATCACCAACCGCGTCGGTCAGCAGTATTATTCCCGCCCGATGCCTCAGATTCCCGGGTATGTGCTCGACCTCGACAGACTTCCCGGGAACGGCGCCGGTAAGTATTCCGACGAACCGATCGAAGTGACTTATTATTTCAAGCCCGCTGATACGATCAAGACGGACGCCGGCAAAGAGTACACCTGCCGTGCTAACGTCATCTATATGGCGGACAACGGCGATATCCTCGAGAAAAAATCCTACCTCGGCGTTGACGGCGATCTTGTCGAGGTTGACGAG
>CACZAW010000055.1 GCA_902779225.1 uncultured Ruminococcus sp.
TTTCATAACCTCCGTGTTTAAACTTAACGCTTCTTGCGCCGTCAGGGATCGCTATCCTGTGTCTTTTCTTACTGTTTTTATCTTCAAACCAAGACATGTCAGTCCAGTCGCCGAGGTTCTTTCCGTCGGTAGAATAGAACTGTGCTTTTGGCAAAGTGTTCCCCCAACTATCATCAATCTCAAAGAAGCAATAATAACTGTCATATTTCGGGCTTTCGTATGATACGGTAAACAGTTGATCTGCTTCGGTTCTGCCGGTGACATGATAATAAGAATAGGTTTCGCCGTTGAGCTTCGCTTCGGTCATGCGTGCGCCGTAGTGGGTATCGGCGGGCTGACCGTTATCGCCGTAGTTGTTGTAATAGAAGTTTGAGGTACCCGAATACGCCACAAAGTTCGCGGTGATGACAAGGTCGGTGCTGCCCATGGTGAAAGTTATGGTATTAGCAGTCTCATTGTCAACGCCGGATACCGTACCGGAAGTGAGCTTCCATTTGCTGAACGTACCTGTGTTCTCGGCCGCGGTCAGGGTAACGCTTTGTCCCTCATACGCATTGGCTACGCTCGCGGTCGCCGTACCGTAGACGTTGTTACTGGACTTGACCGTGATCGTATGGGTAGGCTTCTTGGTGAAGTTTGCCTGTACTGTATAATCACCACTGGCATTTGTAGTAATCGTTGTCGTAGCATTAGTAGTGGAAGCGCCGGTGATACCGTCGCCGAATGTCCAGCTGCTGAACTGGTAACTGTCTGCCGGTGTAGCGGTGATGGTGGTGGCAGTAGATTCACCTACCTCTGTACCATTGGCAGGTGAAATAGTACCACTGCCGGAGGGAGAAACGCTGGTAGTGATAGCATGTGTAGTTTCTACACGGTTGAACGAACCGGTAACATCTGTTTTTGTATTGCCGGATGTAAATGTGCTGCCGCCGGCAGGGATCGTGACAGAAGAAGCGTTACCGGCATTAGTGACAGTCGCGGTACCCGCCCCGTATAAAGTATCAGGCGTCATAGCAACGGTCAGCTTTGTACCAATCAGCATATCAGCAGTCGTAGCACCCTCGGCTATCGTTTGAGCTGTGCCGCTGGGATTTGTCCAGTTAACTACAACAGTACCATGATCAACCGAATTATTCGTGACACTCTTTTTATAGGTTGTGTAATCGGAAGCAGTGCTTACACCGCTGCCGTTCGCGGCACCGTAGCAGAGTACGCGCTGAGGAGCAGAAGTTGTACCCACGGTAGCGCTTTGACCGATGAAGTAATAGGTAGAAGCGTTTGTACCGAAGTCAAATCCTTTAGGAGATGTGTATGCGGTAAAACCTTGACTTGCTACTGTTTCAATATCAGTATTTTCCTTAAAATCACCATCAGTACCGGAAGAGCCGTTAGTAAAATAAACAGCATTATAATAGTTCCATGCTATACCGGTTACTTTATAAATGTTGTCAGTGCCGGTAACCTTCGTCATGGCATAAGAAGTACAGCCTTGCTTATTATCACCATAATTCCAATGTCTGCCGATCCTAAACTTTACAGAAGTCCACTGTGTGATTGAATTATCATAATAAATCGTGGCATTTGTTTTATCAGTATCATGTAGTCTTTGCCAAGATTCAGGCCATGATGTTCCTGTGTCAACACCGGCGCCACTACTGCCGCCGCCACCGCCGCCGGGAGTAACATCGTCTAAGCTGGAACGCACAACTAATCCGTCGGAAGGAGTAGTAAAGGTAAAGTAAACAGTCTGTGTTGTTTGAGTTTTAAACTTAAAGCAACTATATCCGGAATAACCAGTGCGCTCGTAGAAGTAATCAAACTGGATACTTTGAGGATTCCATGTAGAAGCCTTAGAAGTAACACTTTGTGAAGTGTACGGTTTATCGCTATCGCCAAGAGAAACGCTGGTGGTGTTAATCACCATAGGATACTCACTGTTTTGAACCAGTTCATAACTGGCGTAATATAGCTCTTTAGAAGAATCGTAGGTAAAAGCAACAGCGCTGTTGCTTTTGAACTCATTCCCTACGCCGATATGCATATAATAGGTTGTATCATCACCTGTCTCAGCCAACTCAGCGCTATTTCTCTTAGGCGCAGGAGCTTCTGCCTCTGATTCGGCTGTTTCCAGCTCGCCGCACTGTTTTTTGAGCTTGTCAAATACAGTTTCGATGGCCTCGCCAGACATCTCTTCCTCAGCGATATCTGCAGCGGGTTCTTCTGTTGTCTCAACTGCTGTATCATCAACAGCTTCGTCCGCGGCTTTATCCGAGGACGCGGCTGTATTCTCAACAACAGCGGCGACGGAGGTCGCGACTGTGCCGAACAGCATCAACAGAGCCAGTACCAGAGCGGTACTCGCCTTGAGGATAAACGAACATTTTGATTTCATAAGATTTCCTCCCTTAAGAGTTTTGTTTTTTGCGATCTATATTAATCTGTAAAGAGTACAGAATTGATGCCGGTGAACGGATAACGGATAATGGATAACGGATAACGGATAATGGTTGCGGGCGGGCGCTGCCCGCACCTGATTTATATATCCCTCCACCGCTTCGCGGTCCCCCTCCCTTTAGACAAGGGAGGCTTTTTGGCGAAGTGCTCAGCCGCGCAGTCCCCTTTGTCTAAAGGGGGATGCAAGGGGGATATATCAATTGATCGAGCAAAGCGAGATACCTAGCGCGGCGATACAAAAGTAAAGGGTTAGTAGTTGATGACGGTTTTGCCCGCACCCGCATCCGCAAAAGCAGTGCAAAGTGACGGTTTTTCGGCGTCAAAAGCGGCATAAAATAGGCATAATGACGCAAGGACGGTATAGTTACCCTTATCATCCTATTATTAATACATGCATTATACCAAAACCCCGAAAAATAGTCAATAGACGGATGCCGAAAAGGTAAATGAAAGCGTATTTTTGTGCATTTCATCTATCAGAAGCGCTTGAATTTGTGCGCTTTGTACAAAGTTTATGAAAATCAAACTTTTTTCGAAATTCGAAAAATAATAGGTGGTTTTGAGGCTTGGGAAGTCAGCTATACCCTTATTATTCGGTTGAGATTGCCACAGCCCTAAAGGGCTTCGCAATGACAATTATAAAACAAAAACCTCCCTGCGGTACAGGGAGATCAGATCACAGTATATTACGCCAATCGCGTCGGTTGTACAGCACGCGCATAATGTGAACTTCCGAAATACTGTCCAAAACTCTGTAAAAGACTGCATAGTTCTTTACATAAGTCACACGGTATCCTTTTGTTCTATACGGTTCATCATTGAGCACGCGCGTTCTTTTGGGAAGGGTTTGCAGCGATTGTATTTCTTTCATGATCGCCGAAAAATACTTGGATGCAATCACCGGTTCCTGAAAATCCTCCAGTATATAATCAATGATAGCCAATATATCCAGACGCGCCGCCTCTTGTATGATAACATTATAATGAGTCAAAACCGTACTCCTTCTCAATTTCAGCAAAGACTTCATTTGCGGGGCGTCCGGGTGTGGTTTTCATCATTTCTTCCGCCTCATCCAGCATACGGTACAGCTCCGCCTTGGGATCGGTAAGGCGCTCATATTCTGCATTTGAGAGCACTACCAGATCGCCGGAGCCGTTTTTTGTGATATATACAGGCTCGTTTGTTCTGTGGCAGAACTCGGAAATCTCGTTATAATGGTTGCGTAAATCGGAGCTGGGTCTGATCATCGCCATAATATCACCTCGTAATTAATATATTCATATTATATCAAAATACCGATATAATGTCAACGTATATTTTGATATCTCTGCGCTGAACAAAAAAACCTCCCTGCGGTACAGGGAGGCGTTCGTGATAAAGATATCAGTCTGATGTGTAAGGTAAAAGCGCAAGATGGCGAGCGCGCTTGATCGCAACGGTCAACTCACGCTGATGTGCGGCGCAGGTGCCGGTGACGCGGCGGGGCAGGATCTTAGCCCGCTCGGACATATAACGGCGAAGTCTTGCGATATCCTTATAGTCGATATTCTCGACCTTATCTACACAGAAGCCGCATACCTTGCGACGGCGTCTGTTACCCATAGGTCTGTCTGCCATGGTAGGATCTCCTTTCTGTATTCAGTGACCAGCGGTCAGTGATCAGTGGTCAGTCGATGTTTAAAACGGTAAATCGTCATCCAGAGGCATTACCTGGAAATCATCCGCCGAGCCTGCGGAATATGCCGCGGGCTGAGGCTGCGGTGCAGCGGGGATCTGTGAACCGTAATCATTGTTGCGCGAGGGCTGGGCATAGGAGCCGTATGCGGATGCTGCCTCTCTGCGCTCGCCGGTAAAGCTGATGTTATCGGCGACGACCTCGATCGCAGTGCGGTTCTGACCGTCCTTCGTCTGATACTGACGCGACTGGAGCTGACCGTCTACGGCAATCAAAGAGCCCTTAGAGAAATTGCGGCATACGAATTCTGCCGAGCTGCGCCATGCGACGACATCAAAAAAGTCCGCCTGACGCTCTGCGCCCGCTTTCACATAGCTGCGATCTACAGCGATGCGGAATGAGGTAACGGAAATGCCTGTGTTGGTTGTCTTTAACTCGGGGTCGGCTACAAGGCGACCCATGAGCACTACTCTGTTTAACATAAATAATAATCCTTTCGTTCCGGTTAAAAACCGTCAATCATCCTTATTCGTTCTGTTACTCGGCTGCTTCTTCAGCAGCGGCCTCTTCTGCGGGAGCCTCAGCGGGTTCCTCGGCAGGAGCTTCGGCAGGTTCCTCAGCGGGAGCCTCCTCGACCTTGGGCTCATCCTTAGCGATGACGACCTCAGCGCCGTCGGGCTTACGGATGATCAATGAACGCATAACGCCGTCGGTGATCTTGTAGATACGATCCAGCTCTGCGGGGAATTCAGCCTCTGCCTCAAAGTTCATCAGTACATAGTAGCCCTCTGACTCTTTGTTGATAAGATAAGCCAGCTTGCGCTTGCCCCATTCGTCAACACTCTGCAGAGTAGCGTGCTTCTCGATCAGCGCCTTGAACTTCTCGATGAGAGCCTGGATACCATCCTCGCCCTGCTTCATTGAAATAACCATTACGGTCTCGTAATTAGCCTTCAATGCCATGTTTACACCTCCTCTTGGACTTGTGGCACCGCACTAATCAATGCGGCGCAAGGTAATATTATTCGGTTATGGGCATACTCATACACATAACATGAGTCATTATATAGGAAACAAGCGGATTTGTCAAGAAAAATCTGTCATCCGTCGGTAAAACCCAACCCGGAAATAGCCGTGGCGTTGGCGGTGATGACAAAGGAGGTCGGATCGGAGGCGGTGATATAGCTTTTGACGCGAAAAACGTCGCGTGTATGGGTCGCGCAGAGGATCACGCCCTTAGGCGTGCCGGAATAGCCGCCGCGTGCAGAGAGGACGGTCACTCCCCTATCTGCGTCACGCGTCAGCAGCTCCGCCATAGCGTCGGGATCGGCGGTCACGATGATCAGCAGCTTGCCGTTATCGCGGGAAAAGCCGAAAACGACCGCATCGATCAGCTTTGTCGACACAAAAATCGTGATGATCGCAAATAGACCCGATTCTATACTTTTGTAGACTATCATCGACAGAATAATGACGACAGCGTCACTGATCAAAATGATGCTGCCGATGCTGAGAAAGGGGTATTTATCATGCAGATTGCGTCCGATGATATCGGTTCCGCCGGTGCTTCCGCCGCGTAAAAAGATGATTCCTAAGCCAATTCCGCCGAGAATTCCTCCGAATATCGCAGCGAGGATCCTCTCGCCCGTATACTGTATCGAAAAAGCAGAAAATATGTCGATCAATACCGCCGAAACCGAACTTGCGATCACTGTACGAACAATAAACCGAATTCCGCTTTTCACAGCGCCCCAGATAAAGAGCGGGATGTTCAGGATCAGCGAGGTGATCCCTATCGGCACATAGATCAAATGGTGCAACAGGGTCGAGATACCGGTGATCCCTCCGGGCGCGATATGATTCGGAGCGGTAAAAAAATCGACCGACAGAGCATAGATCGCCGCGCCGAGAAAGATAACAAGGTAATCTGTTATCACGGTAAGGAATCCGGCTGACTTTTCAGCCGGTTCCGGCAGCAAACGTCTTGCTCTATCGGTAGTTTTCATCGTATCACGCTCGTTTTTACTCTATTATGAGCGCGAAAAGCTCTTTTATACGCTGATCCTCGCCTTTGAGGTACAGATAACCGAACAGCACCTCCAATCCTGTGGCGGCGTGGTAATCCGCAAGCGTAGAATGCTTGGAAGCGGAGTTTACCTTGGTATTTCTGCCGCGTTTATATACGCTCAGCTCCTCTTCGGTCAGCGCAGACATAAGCCGATTCGCATATTCCGCCTGACTTTTGCAGTTGACCATCTCTACCTTTGCCCTGTTCAGCTCGCCGACATGGTCGTTGCTCGTGCTGACCAGATACTCGCGTACCAGCAAATCAAACACGCCGTCGCCGATAAACGCCAGATTCAGCGTAGGGATCGCATTCAACTTGGTTTTGTCATCAAAATACCGCATGGTCATCACTCGATAAAATCAAATTCAAGGTCGTAGATCGACACGGTGTCGCCTTCCTGACAGCCCGCCTCGCGCAGCTTATCGATCACGCCGGATTTGGTCAAGAGGCGTTCGAAGTAGCTCAGCCCCTCGTAATCGTCAAAATTGACCGTGCGGAGAACGCGCAGCAGCCACTTGCCCTCGACCATGAATACGCCGTCGCAGTTGCGGATGGTGACGTCGCCGTAGGCCTCCTCTTCGATCTCAGGCATCGGCTCAGGTTCGTAGACCTTGATCGGCGGCAGCTTTGACAGCTCCTCGATGATCTTATTCAGCAGCGGATCGACGTCATAGCGGATCGCCGCCATCATCGGGAAGAACTGATAGCCCTGTTCTTCGACCCACTCTTTGAACTCTGCGATCTGTTCGTCGGTGGCGAGGTCGCATTTATTGCCCGCGACCAGCATCGGACGATCGGCAAGCTCTTCGTTGAACTTGCGCAGCTCATCATTGATGATACGGAAATCCTCCTTGGGATCCCTGCCCTCGGAGCCGGAAACATCTACGATATGCACCAGCAGACGACAGCGCTCAACATGGCGCAGGAACTGGTGACCCAGACCGGTGCCGTCGGCTGCGCCCTCGATCAAACCGGGAATATCCGCCATCACAAAGGACACGCCGTCGCCCATCGACACAACGCCGAGGGTAGGATTGAGGGTCGTGAAATGATAGTTGGCGATCTGGGGTTTTGCCTGTGATACAACGGAGATCAGCGTGGATTTTCCAACGTTGGGAAAGCCGACAAGACCGACGTCCGCCAATAATTTCAGCTCGAGCGTGACTTCAAATTCCTCACCGGGGAGACCGGGCTTGGCAAATCGCGGAACCTGACGGGTCGGGGTCGCAAAATGCATATTGCCCCAGCCGCCTTTGCCGCCTTTGGCTACGACGACAGGCTCCTTGCCGGACAGATCCGCCATGATGCGACCGGTTTCGGCATCCTTGACGAGTGTCCCGATGGGAACCTTGACGATCAGATCCTCTGCGGCTCTGCCTGATTTACGACCGCCGGAGCCGTTATTACCTTTTTTTGCCTCAAACTTGCGCTTATAGCGGAAATCGGCAAGCGTCGACAGGTTGGAATCCGCGACAAAAATAACGTCGCCGCCCTTTCCCCCGTCACCGCCGTCGGGACCGCCTGCCGCAACATACTTTTCGCGGTGGAAAGCGACTGCACCGTCGCCGCCGTCGCCGGCTTTTATCAATACTTTCGCTTTATCTACAAACATAATTATACCTCTTTCGGATAACGGATATCGGATAATGGTTAATGGTTCCGAAAACGCTGACGCGTTTAAGATTTCTATTAACCGGGTGAGGGCAGCGCCCTCCTGCAAACCGTTATCTGTTCTCTGTTATCCGTTATCCCTAAAAAGAAAGGGCGGTTACATGAACCGCCCATCATCATTACTGCTCAACAGGATAAACGCTGGCTTTCTTTCTGTCCTTGCCCATGCGCTCAAAACGAACGACGCCGTCAACCTTAGCGAAGAGAGAATCATCAGAGCCGCGGCCTACGTTGTTGCCGGGATGGATGTGGGTGCCTCTCTGCTTGACGAGGATGTTGCCCGCCAGTACGAACTGACCGTCAGCACGCTTAACGCCAAGACGCTTGGACTCAGAGTCACGACCGTTCTTCGTTGAACCCATACCTTTTTTATGAGCGAATAACTGAAGATTTATTTTAAGCATTACCTTACACCTCCGAATATGATAGTTTAATATACTTTGGATATTGCTCGGCTAGCGAGCTTAGATGAAGCCGAAGTCCCTGCAAGATATCCTCACAGCGGATCGCTTCCTGTTCAGTCTTTAGTTTCAGAAGCATATCGCCATCCTCTGCGGATAGCTCAGGCGAAAGCCCGATCACCTCGGTGATGAGGTTGGCGGTCATATATGCCGCGCTGGATACACCCGCGCAGATGACCTCGGGGCCGTCGGGATTCGCATCGGAATGACCGGTGATATGAAAGCCGTAGATCGGCTTCTTTCCGAAAAACCGGACTGTAATCATCAGGCGTTGATCGCCTTGATCTCAACCTTTGTGTAAGGCTGTCTGTGACCGATCCTGCGCTTCTCACCCTTCTTGGGCTTGTAGGTATCGACATAAATCTTCTTGGTCTTGCCGGTCTTGATAACCTCGGCTGTGACCTTAGCACCCTTTACATAGGGTGTACCTGCTTTGATACCGTCGTCGGTAGAAACAGCTACTACGTCGAACTCTACGGTGTCGCCGTCTTCTGCATTGAGCTTTTCAATGTAGATAACGTCGTTCTGCTCGACCTTGTACTGCTTACCGCCGGTCTCAATTACTGCGAACATATTATCATTCCTTTTTCTCAGACTCGCTACTCGTCGGGTGTCAGTGCAAACGCGTTAAACGGACGCACTGAGCTTAGGACCCACAGTATGCGGCTTATATACTATATCATAAAGGGATATCAATGTCAAGATATATTTTCTTCTGCATCTGAGGCGGATCGTTTCTTATCATCGCGGATAAACACAAAGCATTTTCCGTAGTAAAACAGAATCAATCCCATCAACAGATTCAGGATCAGCGAAAAGACAAATATCCCGTCTTTGAAGCCGAGAATGAACACGGATACG
>CACZAW010000056.1 GCA_902779225.1 uncultured Ruminococcus sp.
AAAGCGAGAAGTACGACCGTTGCCGTCATAGAACGGATGGATATATCCGAACAGGTAATGAAATACAGCCACCTTGAACAGTTCATCTATCCCGTTTGCATTCAAAACCTTAAGAGCCTGTTCCATACACTCGATGATCTTGCTCTCAGGATACACTCCGCGATGGATTTCTTTTTGGGTGGCAGATTCAACGCTCACCGAATCCTTACGAAAGATTTCTCCGTCAGGTAGATTTTGCGGATTATCTTCCTCTATCTCGGAATATACCAGATCATCATAAAGGTCACGAATGTCCTGAGGTGTTTTGAAAGAAAGCGTCTCATCTTTTTGCAGCATCTTATACTTTTGTACCAAACCGGAAAAACGTTTCTTTTTGTTCTGCGATTTCAGTTCAGACAAAATGCTGTTGATCTCTCGCCTCGAACTGTAAACACCTTCGATGTCATTGGTCAACACAATTTCATCTACCAAACTGCGCATCGTAAACTGATCGATCGCGGCGCCCGGCAGCTCGTCTCTTAATTGCTTAATCCTTTTATCTGCTTTATAAATCTCTAAGCTTTTTTGATGCAGCGTTGGAACCAATACAAAAAACGCCGGGGACCCGTTGATCTCAAAATCAATATGCGTTGTGTATTCGCTGTTAAATCTGTTTTGATAGATTTCTTCATAGTGTTCTTTATCCGAATAGAATAACTTTGATAAAGGCTCGTAACTCATTTTATCATCTCCTATTATCATTTTATTCAATAATTTATGAATTATACTTAAGTATTTAAAGATCAATTAACAAAAATAGCACTAATTTATTAATTGCTTACTATTTTACACTATTCAATTCATAAAATCAAGCATAATTTAATCTTTTATCCGTTCTTTATGCCATTCCTTTTATAAAATTCTATATAAATAATCAGGCAAGCACAGCTTTTGCTATGCGATGTTTTGGCGCCGGTTACCTCGTCGTCGTCCGCTGTGTTTGCTGAGAGCGATTTCTCTGCGAAATCACTCTCCTGCTCACTCCGCGGCTCCTCCTCTCCCCACGAAGATTCCATCTTCGCTGGGACCCCGCTTTCATCAAGTCCGCTCCTACAGCACAAAAAATCCCTACCCCAAACGGGGTAGGGATTTTTTGGTGCCGGTGACCGGACTTGAACCGGTACGGATGTTACTCCGAGGGATTTTAAGTCCCTTGTGTCTGCCTATTCCACCACACCGGCAGATGCGATACTAAAAAGTATCGCCCCTGCCAAGCGACAGGGGCGTGGTGACCCGGACGAGAATCGAACTCGTGTTACCGCCGTGAAAGGGCGGTGTCTTAACCGCTTGACCACCGGGCCGTTTGGTAGCGGAAATAGGACTTGAACCTACGACACTTCGGGTATGAACCACATATGCAGGTTGGGTCCGGTAACCTCAACCTAAAGCAAGAAATATTATAGTATAAAAGCCATTGTTTGTCAATACTTTTTCCTGCTCTATTTCTCAAAGTATTTTCTCAGCGGCAATCCGTCCTTGAATTCGAACCACCTGTCCTCCAGCTTTGACATTCCTCCGATGATCGCGCCGTTGATCAGCGCACAGATCACGGTGCCCCATCCGATGCCGACAAAGCTGCCGAAGCCGAAGAATACAAACGACAGGATGATGCCGACAACACAGCTGACACAATCATAGACGGTCTTAACCTTATGGGTCTTCAAGTGATAGGTCTTTGACACCTCGCTGACAAACAGCTCATATGCCTCCGGTGAGATATAGGTATGGAACATCATCGAAACGCCGACGGAGCAGAAGAACTCGCCGAGGATAAAAAACAGAATACGCAGGAAGTAGTTTTCCGCAGAGATCTGCGGCATCAACAGCAGTATCAGATCGAGAACATAGCCGTAAACGACCGCTGTCACAAACGAAAACAAATATGACAGACGAAACTTTCTGACGACCGCCGCCAGTAAAACCAGCAGAACCGCCTGCAAAGTATATTCTGCCACACCGAAGGTGAAAAATTCAAAGCCCGGTATCACCGAAACGGTGCGGTGCAGCACATAAGCCGGCGCGACTACCATGCTCAGCCCGAAGTCCGCCCGCTCCATAAAGCCGACGCCGAGCGCGATCCCCACGATGCCGATGAGATAAGCGACCTCGGTATAAAACCCTTTCTTTTTCATATACCGCTCCTCCGTAAAAGCACTAAAAGAACTCCCTGCATTTGGTACAGAAACGCAGAAAGCTCTTTATCCTCCGATATTCTATCATATCAAATATAAAAATTCAAGTTGAATCTCTACATGACCTGTGCTATAATCTAAGCGTCATCAAGATAATTCAAACAGAGGAGGGTTTGCCATGCTGGATATCCACAGCCATATCCTGCCGAAAATGGACGACGGCAGCAAGTCTGTCGAGATGACGTTCGAGATGCTGCGTTCATCTATAGAGCAGGGCGTCACCACCATGGTTTCCACCTCGCATTTTTATGCCGACCGCGAAGATCCCGAATCCTTTTTGCGCCGCCGCAATCACGCGGCCAAAAAAATCGCCTCTCAGGCGGAAGAGCTCGGGATCAAGCTGTATTACGGCGCGGAGGTCTTGTACTTTCCCGGCATCGCTCAGAGCGAATCGGTTCGTGAGCTGGCGATCTCGGGAACCTCGCTGATCCTGATCGAAATGCCGTTCGTGTCATGGTCGGAAAGGATCTTTGACGAACTGATGTCCTTCCAATATAACTCCCGCCTTCAGATCGTCCTTGCCCATATCGAACGCTATCGCGGTCTACAGACGCGCGATATCTTTGAAAAAATGCTCGAGCTGCCGTTTTATTTTCAGATGAACGCCGAGGCGTTTGACTCCTTTATGACCCGCCGCTTGGCGATGAAGCAGATCGAGCGCGGTCAACTGCATTTTCTCGGCACCGACTGCCATAATATCACGTCCCGCCCGCCGAATATGAACATTGCAAAGCAGGCGGTCGAAAAACGCCTTTCCCCTGCCGCGTGGGAAACGATAACCCTCGAAATGGAAGATCGCTTCCGTCATCATACGCTATAGAACAAAAAGCCCGCTGTACCGAAATACAGCGGGCTTTTTATATCCATTATTTCTGCGGGACTTCGATCTTTTCCATGCCGCCCATGTAGGGTCTGAGGGCTGCGGGAATATTGACGGATCCGTCGGCATTGAGGTTGTTCTCAAGGAACGCGATCAGCATACGCGGCGGCGCGACAACCGTGTTGTTCAGCGTGTGGGCAAAGTACTTTTTGTCCTTGCCGCCGTTGACGCGGATCTTCAGTCTGCGCGCCTGAGCGTCGCCGAGGTTCGAGCAGGAGCCGACCTCAAAATACTTCTTCTGTCTGGGGCTCCACGCCTCGACGTCGATCGACTTGACCTTCAGATCGGCGAGGTCGCCGGAGCAGCACTCGAGGGTGCGCACCGGGATATCCAGCGTGCGGAAGAAATCGACGGTGTTCTGCCAGAGCTTATCGAACCACATCTTGCTGTCCTCGGGCTTGCAGACAACGATCATTTCCTGCTTCTCGAACTGGTGGATGCGGTAGACGCCGCGTTCCTCGATACCGTGCGCGCCTTTTTCCTTACGGAAGCAGGGGCTGTAGGAGGTCAGGGTATAGGGCAACTCATCCTCTTTGATGATGGTGTCGATGAACTTGCCGATCATGCTGTGCTCGGAGGTGCCGATGAGGAACAGATCCTCGCCCTCGATCTTATACATCATGGCGTCCATCTCCGCAAAGGACATAACGCCGGATACAACGTTGGAGCGGATCATGAACGGCGGCACACAGTAGGTAAAGCCTCTGTCGATCATGAAGTCGCGGGCATAGGAGATCACCGCCGAATGCAGGCGGGCGATATCGCCCATCAGATAATAGAAGCCGTTGCCGGCGACTCTGCGCGCGGAATCGAGGTCGATGCCGCTGAGCTTTTCCATGATCTCGGTATGGTACGGGATCTCAAAGTCCGGAACGAACGGCTCGCCGAAGCGCTCGACCTCGACGTTCTCGGAATCGTCCTTGCCGATCGGAACGGACGGATCGATGATGTTCGGGATGACCATCATGATCTTTGTGACCTTTTCGTTGAGCTCGTTCTCTTTTTCCTCCAGCGCCTTCAGCTCTTCGCCCTGCGCGGCGACCTGTGCTTTCAGCTCTTCCGCCTTCTCCTTTTCGCCGCGGGCATAGCATCCGCCGATCTCCTTGGAGATCTTGTTGCGGTTGGCGCGGAGGGTATCCGCTTCGCCCTTCGCCTGACGCGCCTCTTTATCCAGCTCGATAACCTCGTCTACCAGCGGCAGCTTGCTGTCCTGAAACTTGTTGCGCAGGTTTTGCTTGACGATCTCGGGGTTTTCTCTTAAAAATTTAATATCAATCATTTGTTTCGCCTCATTATTTATTAGTGGTCAGTGATCAGTGACTCATGCTGTTATTCTTCCTGCTGACGGTTCCAAAGATCGGTCAGCTTTGCGGTGAGCTTGAACAGCTCCGAAGGATCGTAGAATTCAACACACAGCGTACCGCCGGGCTTGTTGTTGAACGGAACGACGGTGACCTTGGTGCCCAGCTCCTGCTCCAGTGTCAGCTCTACCTCTTTATAGATGGTAGGCTGCTTCTTTTTCGGAGCCTTGGGGGCGGGCTTGTCCGCCGAGAGCTTTTTGACGAGCTGTTCGGCTTCTCTGACGCTCATTTTCTCGTCCGCGATCTTCTGTGCAGCGGCTGTCATCGCCTTCTCGTCATCGATCGAAAGAAGCGCTCGCGCATGACCCGCGGTGATTTGACCTTCCTCCAGCATCGGCTTGATGTCGTCCGGCAGACTGAGCAGCCTGAGCATATTCGCCACGGCGGGACGGGATTTGCCGACCGTGCGGGCGACGTCCTCCTGCGACATGCCGAAATCGTCGATCAGCGAGCGATAACCGGCAGCCTCCTCCAAGGGGCTCAGATCGCTGCGCTGCAGATTTTCGATCAGCGCGATCTGCATGGTCTCGCTGTCGGACAGCTCGCGGATGATCGCGGGGATCTCCGTCAGCCCCGCAAGGCGGCTCGCTCTGTAGCGGCGCTCGCCTGCGACGATCTGATAGCCGCCGAAGATCTGAGGACGCACCAGGATCGGCTGCAGGACGCCGTGCTGACGGATGCTTTCCGCCAGCTCTTCGAGCGACTCGTCGTCAAAGCTGCGGCGCGGCTGCTTGCGGTTAGGCTCCACCTGCGAGATCTTCAGGGTCACGACCTCGTTTTTATCTTCCGTATCATTTTCTATAAATATCGCGCTCAGCCCTTTGCCGAGCCCTCCGATTTTCTTAGCCATTCTGATTTTCCTTTCGCAGCATCTCCTGCACCAGATTCAGATAAGCGTCCGAGCCTTTGCAGTTTTTATCGTAATACATGATCGGCATTCCGAAGCTCGGCGCCTCAGAAAGACGCACGCCGCGGGGGATCACCTGACCGAACACCTTCTTCGGGAAGAACTGCTTGACCTCATTGACGACCTGCTGGGTCAGGTTCAGTCTGCCGTCGTACATCGTCAGCAGAACGCCCTCGATATAGATATGCTCGTTTAATTTTCGCTTGACATAGCGCACCGAGTTCATCAGCTGCGAGAGTCCCTCCAGCGCGTAGTATTCGCACTGGATCGGCACCAGTACGCTGTCGGTTGCCGTCAGCGCGTTTGTCGTGATCAGTCCGAGCGACGGAGGACAGTCGATGATGATATAATCGTAATACTGCTTGATCGGCAGCAGCGCCTTTTTCAGCCGCAGAGAGCGGTCGGACGCGTCCATGATCTCAAACTCCGCCGCGGCAAGGTCGATACCCGCCGGCATGACGTCCAGATTCTCATACTTGGTTCTCAGGATGATCTGCTCTGCCTTTGCCTCGCCGACCAGCAGATCATAGGTCGATTTTTCAATGCTTCTTTTATCGATCCCGACGCCGCTGGTTGCGTTGCCCTGCGGGTCGATGTCGACAAGCAGCGTCTTTTTTCCGTAGTAGCCGAAGCCTGCCGCGATATTGACGGCTGTGGTCGTTTTTCCGACGCCGCCCTTCTGATTCGCGACAGCGATGATCTTCACCATTCTCTCACCTTCTTGGTCGTAGTGTAACTGTATCTATGGTCATTTCGGTAAATCAACGCCATATATTGTACCATAATTCACGATACAATAAAAGCCCTTTTTCAAAATTTTACAAAATGTTTTGCCGCCGCAAAATAAGCCGATTGTTCACAAAAACTTTACTTGCATTTACGCGCTGTTTATCGTATAATATAATAAACTATTATGTCGTAGTATATTATTTCAACTCTGTTTCAAATCTTTACGGAGGTCGTTGATTATGAAAAAGCTCCTGAGTATCACGCTTGCACTCATCATGCTTGTCGCCGTTGCTTTGACGGCGATCCCCGCCGGCGCTGAGGAAATCGCGCCGACCGGTACAGACAATACGCTTACTGTTACCGTCAACGGAACAACTACCGCAAACGTCAAGGTCGGCAACGAGTTCATCGTCAGAGTCGGTCTGAATGCGGGCGCTGTCAAGATCATGAACGGTCAGGCGCAGCTGCTTTATGATTCGTCTCATGTTGCCTTTGTCCCGTACGCCGTTGATGATCCCACGTTTGATCCCGAAGATGCAGATGAAGGCGAAGTCCCCGATAACGACGTCGTTTATTACTGCTTCCCGACGTCCATCGTTCTGGCAAATATCGTGATGAACCACGGCATCAAGGATACGATCAGCTATAACTTCACCAGGGCGACCGGCGTCGCGGCGTTCAACAGCACCGATAAGCTATTCGCCCGCTTCCGCTTCAAGGCGACCGCACCCGGCACGACGGATATCTCTCATGTCATCCAGTATATGATCAATGTCGACGAACAGCAGATCTATTATAAGGATCAGCCGAACGCGGAGATCAACCCCGTCATGGCGGTGACGATCGAAGAATCCGAAGGCTGCATCGGCGACATCGACGGTGACGGCGAGATCTCGATCCTTGACGCGACTTATATGCAGCGCGTGACTGCGGGCGTCGATCTGAGCTATGACGTCGAGATGTCTGACGTCACCGGCGACAAGATGGTCAGCCTGAAGGACGTCGTCATCACACGCAGATACCTTGCCGGAAGAGTAGTTGATTCCCCTATCGGCAATTGGGTGTTTGCTTCCGAAGCATAACCTCATTCATTTTGAATCAAAAACCCCGAACTGCGGTTCGGGGTTTTATACAGTAAAGGATATCCGGGTATGAAAAAACCTTTGATCGCTCTCCTGATCGCCGTATGCGTGCTGCTGGGCGCCTGCACACAGGGCGGCTCCGCTTCTCAGGATGTAACCGAACCAACCGAATATTCCGCCAAAAAGACCGCAATCAAAGAGATCGACCACTGTGTTCTGGAGCCGGACGATCGTGCGCGCCTGTCCGAAAAAGACATGAAAGCGTTCCGCCGGTTAACCGAAGCCATGCTGGCGCGCTGGGATGAGGTCTCGATCTATCCGGATACCGTCACCATCAACGACCTGCTCGATCTTCTGCGCGAAAGCCCCTATTATTATTTTCTCAGCGCGACGACGGTCGAAGGCAATTCTATCCGCTTTACCTATGCTTACCCCCCAAAAAAGCAGGCGGAGATGCTCGCCTTTATCGACGGGAGGATGCTGCGGATCGCCAACCATGAGTCGAGCCCCGAGGATAACGAGCTCGACGTCATCCTCAAGATTTACCATGCCGTGACCCATGAGATAACCTACGACAAAGAACGCACCGATAACAAGGAGCTGGGATCGCCGCTGTTCATTTATCCTGCCGACGAGATCTACAAGGCGCTGCGCTATAAAAAGAGCCTGTGTTACGGCTTTGCGTATGTGATGCGCTTCGCGCTGCTGCAGCGCGGTATCGACTGCTTTTGCGTCTTCGGACTGTGTACCACGCGCGGCGACGGTCACGAATGGATCATTTTCCGCTATGACGATCAGTGGTTCCACTGTGATCCCACCTGGGACAGAGTCACCGACGACTATACCAAGCTGGTACAATTCGGCAAGACCGACCGTGAGCGCGAGGTCGACGCGCTGGAGATGACCGACTTTGCCACGTATCACGATCCCGCCTTCGGCAAGGTCGAATGCACCGACACCCGCTTTGAGCTTGTGCGCGGGATGACGCGATGCACCTACATCGGAGGGCATCGCTATTATATGACAGATCTCAAAAACAAAGAATACACCTTTGATACCGAGACCTTTTCTTTTGTTTGATATGAAAAAGCCGCTTCATCTCCCCGAAGCGGCTTTGTTTATTCAAAGTTTGACAGATTGTATTTGTTGTCTTTCTTTTTCACACCTTTACCTCCCGGTTTATGTCAGAACGTATCCCTTGATCTGATAGACGTCGCCGTCCATGATCTTCCATTTCGCGCGGATCTCATCTTCATCCTCTACGGGCGGCGAGATCTCCTGATGGATATATAAGCCGTCGATCCCGGCGTTTGCCGCGCCCATCATGTCCGAATTTTTATCGTTGCCGACCATGATGCTTTCGCTGCGCTCAAGACGGTATCTGTCGATCAGCTTATCAAAGAATTCCTTTTGGGGCTTGCATATCTTTTCCTCCGAGCTGATCATCACGCCGTCAAAATACTTGAGGATCCCCAGCTCCTCCATCTCCGGCACGGTAAAGCTCTCCTGCGCGTTGGAAAGCAGATAGATCTTTCTGTTTTCCGCTTTGAGCGTATCCAGCAGGTCGATGACCCCGTCGTACAGGCAGATATGCTCTGTCGACGCCTTGCGGAAGCGAACCGCGGTGTCCCGCAGCAGCTCGATATCGGCTTTGACGCCCTTGTCGTTATACAGCCGACGGAAAACCGTCAGCAGATCGATGTCGATGTATTTGTAGGTCGGGTGCCTGAGCTTTTCTCTCAGCTGCGCCTGACGGACATATTTTTTATAGCGGCTCATCAGCTCGGACGGGGTATACGACGCCCTGCCCTTCGCAAAAACCGAAACCGCCTTGCGCCAGAAGTTCAGCGAATATTCGTCTGTACGGATATCAACCAGTGTGCCGTATAAATCAAAAATAATATTACGATACATCCGCATTCCTCCCGGAAAACGATCTTTTCCTTTATTGTACCATAAAAATCCCGAAAGTCTATACACGTGATAAGAAAATGTCAGGTATGCTGCCGAAAATATTTTAGGAAAATGCGATAAAATTTTCACCTCGCTGTCCCGAACAAATCGCAGAAGCGGATCCCGTGTTCCCCGCCACTCGCCGGAGTTTCATCATCGGTGGAGTCGGCATCTTTCAAAAATCTTTCTGTCCGTCCTGCTTTTTGCAAAGCAGATCCCGTCCTTATTCCGGTCCCTCGCTTCTTCCTCTCACTTTTTGTCATTTATTTGTCATTTTCCTGTTATTTATCCTTTACATTTTGGTCGAAAAGTGGTAGGATAGTATCTGTGAAACGCTGTGTGTTTGTTCATTTCGCACAGCACACAATATTCCGGCCGGTGTAAGACCGAGCTCATCTTACAGCGGCTGTATATAGGAGGAACTATATGGCTAGAAAAATGAAAACCATGGACGGCAACAACGCCGCGGCTTATGTGTCGTATGCGTTTACCGAGGTCGCCGGTATTTACCCGATCACCCCGTCCAGCCCGATGGCAGACTATGTTGATCAGTGGTCCGCTCAGGGTTTGAAGAACATCTTCGGAACCACCGTCAAGGTCGAAGAGATGCAGTCCGAGGCAGGTGCAGCAGGTACCGTTCACGGCTCCCTTAACGCCGGTGCGCTGACCACCACCTACACTGCTTCTCAGGGTCTCTTGCTGATGATCCCGAATATGTACAAGATCGCGGGCGAGCTGCTCCCGTCCGTATTCCACGTTTCCGCCCGCTGCGTAGCGTCCCACGCGCTGAACATCTTCGGCGACCACAGCGACGTTTACGCCTGCCGCCAGACCGGCTTTGCGATGCTGGCTGAAACCAATCCTCAGGAAGTCATGGATCTGGGCGCTGTCGCTCACCTCGCTTCCATCAAGGGCCGCGTACCGTTCATCAACTTCTTTGACGGCTTCCGCACCTCTCACGAGATCCAGAAGATCGAGATCTGGGATTATGACGACCTCAAAGAGATGACCGATATGGATGCAGTTGCAGCATTCCGTAAGCGCGCTCTCAACCCCGAGCATCCCACCATGCGCGGTTCTCACGAGAACGGCGATATCTTCTTCCAGCACCGCGAGGCTTGCAACAAGTATTACGACGCTCTGCCCGCTATCGTAGAAGAGTACATGGACAAGGTCAATGCTAAGCTCGGCACCGACTACAAGCTCTTTAACTACTACGGCGCTCCCGACGCTGACCGCGTCATCGTAGCGATGGGTTCCATCTGCGACGTTGCAGAGGAAGTTATCGACTACATGAACGCT
>CACZAW010000057.1 GCA_902779225.1 uncultured Ruminococcus sp.
GCAATTATAGATTCGAAACAAAACAGGTGCATGTAGCTCAGGAGCAGGCGGATCCCGCAACCGATTCGAGAGCCGTTCCGATCTATCAGACGACGTCCGATCTATTTCATAACTCTCAGCACGCGGCAGATCGCTTCGGACTTGCCGATGCGGGCAATATCTACGGCAGGCTGACCAACTCCACCCAAGACGTGCTCGAAAAGCGCATCGCAGCCCTTGAGGGCGGCAGTGCGGCGCTGGCGGTAGCCTCCGGCGCTGCGGCGATCACCTACACCATCGAGGCGCTCGCGGCTAACGGCGGTCATATTGTCGCCCAAAAGACCATCTACGGCGGCAGCTATAATCTGCTGGCGCATACGCTCCCGCAGTACGGTATCAGCACCACCTTTGTCGACGCGCATGATCTTGTCGAGCTGACAGCGGCGATCAAGGACGACACCCGCGCGATCTATCTCGAGACCCTCGGCAATCCCAACAGCGACATCCCCGATATCGACGCGATCGCCGAGATCGCCCATCGCCACGGTCTGCCGGTCGTCGTTGACAACACCTTCGGCACACCGTATCTGATCCGTCCGATCGAGCACGGCGCGGATATCGTCGTTCATTCGGCGACGAAATTCCTCGGCGGTCACGGCACCACCCTCGGCGGCGTTATCGTGGAGTCCGGTAAGTTCGATTGGAAAGCCGGCGGCAAATATCCGCAGATCGCCGCCCCCAACCCCAGCTATCACGGCGTATCGTTCTATGACGCGGTCGGCGCTGCGGCGTTCGTCACCTATATCCGCGCGATCCTCCTGCGCGATACCGGCGCGGCGATCTCTCCCTTCAACGCGTTCCTGTTGTTACAGGGCGTCGAGACGCTTTCTCTCAGACTGGAACGCCATGCCGAGAATACCGCGAAGGTCGTTGAATACCTCAGCAAGCATCCGCTGGTAGAAAAGGTCAACCACCCCTCGCTGCCCGACCATCCCGACCACGCGCTGTATGAGAAATACTTCCCGAACGGCGGCGCATCCATTTTCACCTTTGATATCAAGGGCGGCAGAGAAGAGGCGTGGAAATTCATTGACGCCCTCGAGATCTTCTCGCTGCTCGCCAATGTTGCCGACGTCAAGAGCCTCGTGATCCATCCCGCTTCAACGACCCATTCTCAGCTCTCCGACGCAGAATTAGCGGATCAGGGCATCTATCAGAATACGATCCGCCTGTCGATCGGCACCGAGCATATCGACGATATCATTGCCGATCTGGAGAACGGATTCAAAGCAATCGAATAATTCTATATTCGAAATATAGCCTTTATAGAAAAACCGCGCCGTGACGTCCACGGCGCGGTTGCATTTATTTAAACTCGTCATTGCGAAGTCCTTTAGGACTGTGGCAATCTCAACCGAAATCAATCGTCATTGCGAAGTCCTTCAGGACTGTGGCAATCTCACCCGAAAAGTTTATTGCTGTTTCGTATCGGTCTTTTTACTGCTTTTGACTAAAATCACGATCAGGACAATGAGGATGATCACCACCAGTCCCATTCCGCCCAGTATGATCCATAAGATCTGCATATCGTCCGCGACGGTTCGGTGCGTTGATTCCGTGTCCTCCTCAGCCGCTTCGGTCTCTTTTGTGTCAGGCTTTTCGGTCTCCTGTTCGGTGGTGGGTTCCGTTACCGGCTCTTTTCTGTCGGCATACGCCTGTTTGATCGCGCTGTCGATGCTTTTGATATCGTAAAGCCGTTCGTAATCACCGCTGTCCGAGGTGAGATTGACGTCTACCGCCGCGCCGTCGTCAAGATCGTTGCCTTCTTCGTCTGTTAGCATAGAGACGGATGACATCACATAATACGCCCCGCAGGGGAAAAAGCGTTCCGACAGCGCACAGGTGCCGCCGCCGCTGGTCTCGCCGATCACGGCGATCCCCTGCGCATTGGCAATGCACGGCAAGAGGTTGGCGCTGGAAAAGGAGTACTTGGTGGTGAGGAGCGCAAAGTTGAGATCATACTTGACCTTGCCGTCTTTATCGTCAAATTTTCCGTCGAGATTGACGTCGATCTTCGGCGATTGCCTGAAGCGGTTGAGGGAGAGCGTGTTGGTTTCGTACACCGTGCATTTGCCGCACATCGCCGCCATCATATAAAAGACGACCGCTTCACTGCCGCCGCCGTTGGTGGTCAGATCGACGACAAAGTTGTTGAATTTGTGCTTTGCGGCATAGTCCAGCGACCACTTGAACGGCTTGACGACCGCATCCTTGAATTGATCAAAAACAAAGATCCCGGTTTTGCCGCTGCATAAAAACTCGGCGTCGTCCCATTTCTTGATGCTCTTATACGCCTCATAGGCGGTTTCTTTTTCGTCGGACAGCTCGCTTTTTTCGGCCTGTTTGTCCAACAGGCTTCTGATCGGGGCGATCGCAGCGGAGGCTTCGCTGTCGTCCGGACTCATGATCAGCTCTTTGATCACGTTGGCAAAAGCGGTCTCGGGCGCGGAGTACATTGCGTTGATGATGCCGCTGCTGAACATGGTGTGACCGCCGTCGTCAAAATAGCCGTCAAGGATCATCAGCCCCATACAAAAGTCGGTAAGACTTTCGTTCATCAACAGCTTTTGCGCCTTGGCTGTCGTATCGTTGTATTCTTTGATCGCCTTGTCAAAGCCTTTTTCTTTGACGTCACGGGCGATCTCCGATTTAGGCGGCGCACCGTAGAAGTAATCGACGGCAAAGCACAGCTCGTTATAGGTATAATCGATGACGTCCCTGCTGCGCTCGTCCGATTCAAAGAGAGCGGAGGTATCGTAATACGGATCGCTTTCCTGCGAGCGGATAAAGTAGATATCGCCCTCGAGATAGATGGCGGATAGATAGGTCTCCGAAAAGATATCGCTGACGGTGTAGAGAGGAAAGTACGCCTTTCCGTTTTCGCCGATCAGGTCGATATGGTATTTGCCGATATCCAGATCGACGCTCTTTTTCTCGCCGACATAGCCAAGATCGTCCTCCCAGTCGATATAATCCGAGGTTTCGGATTCCAGCGCGAGCTTAGAGTCATAGTAGACAAAATCCTCATAGCAGTCAAAGTGAACGGTATCCTTATTCGTATCGACCGTCATTTTTCCGTTATCGCTCTCGACGGTATAGGTGCCGTCGCGGTTATCGACGGTGGTGAAGGTGACCTCGTACAGCTGGTTGAGATAATCGTCCGCGCTGACATACGGTACGTCGGTCATCGTCGGAAGGAACAGACAGTTCATCTGCACCGTGTCTTTATCGTTGAACAGATGCGCTGTGATCTCTTTTTTCTCGTAATTGATCTTTGAAGCCGCGGCAGGGGAGAGCGGAGCGATCACCGACACGGCAAGGAGCAGAATGATAAGCGCCAAAGAGATAGTTTTTTTCATACGGTCGGCTCCTTTCTTTGATGGCTAGATTGTATCATTATACACTGAAAAAAGCAAGCCCGCCGGTGTTGAAAAACGCCGGCGGCTGTGTTACAATAGGGCTTGATTCGTGATAAGAGGAATTGCTATGAAAAAAGACTTTACCAAAGGAATGCGCCACGGTATCCCGATCATGCTCGGTTATCTGAGCGTCTCGTTCGGATTCGGCATTCTTGCGATACAAAAGAATCTGTCCATCCTCGCGGCGGTGGGGATCTCCGTGACCAACCTCACTTCAGCGGGGCAGGTCGCGGGCGTCGAGGTGATCGCGGCGGGTGGCTCGCTGCTCGAGATGATCCTGTGTCAGATCGTGATCAACCTGCGCTACTCGCTGATGAGCCTGTCGCTGTCGCAAAAGCTCGATCAAAGTTTTACGCTGCCGCACCGGCTGATCGCCGCCTACGGTATCACCGACGAGATCTTCGCGCTGGCGTCAACGCGCGAGGAGCCGATCAAGCCCGCCTATATGTACGGCTTGATCTTCACCCCGTTTCTGGGATGGTCGCTGGGGACGCTTCTCGGCGCGACGGCAGGCAATCTTCTTCCGACGCAGGTGACGGCGGCGATGTCGCTGATGTTGTACGGAATGTTTATCGCCATCATCATCCCGCCTGCCAAGAAGAACCGCCGCATCCTTTTTGTCGTGCTTTTGTCCGCGTGCTTCAGCGTGCTGTTGAAATTCCTGCTGCCGATGATCGGCGACGGCTTTGCGGTGATCATCGCCGCACTGCTCAGCTCGGTGATCACCGCGCTCCTGTTTCCCGTAGGGAGTAAGGAGGCGCCGCAATGAGTATTGTGATCTATATCGCCGTGATGGCGTTGACGACATATCTGATCCGCGTGATCCCCTTTGCCGCCGTTCGCGGCAAGATCAAGTCGCGGTTCATCAATTCCGTACTGTATTATATGCCCTACGCGGTGCTCAGCGCGATGACCTTCCCCGCGATCTTTTGGGCGACGGGCGATATACTGACCTCCGCCGTCGGAACCGTTATTGCGCTGGTGATGGCATACTTCGACCTGCCGCTGATCGCGGTAGCGCTGGGGTCAAGCGCGGGCGCTTTTCTGACGGATATCGTGATCGGCTTATTCTGAGCCCCTTTTACCCGATCAAACCGAAGCTGACCGATAAGGCTCTGTTTATTTCTTTCATAGAATTATAATCAACAGATCCCATTTTCTCCTTCAACCGTCTTTTATCTAATGTACGCACCTGTTCGAGCAGCACGATGCTGTCTTTTGCAAGCCCGCAGCCCTTAGCCTCGATCGGGATATGTGTCGGCAGCTTGGTTTTGCTTTGACGACTGGTGATCGCCGCGGCGATCACGGTGGGGGAGTAGCGGTTGCCGACGTCGTTCTGTACGATCAGCACCGGTCTGATCCCGCCCTGTTCGCTGCCGACGACGGGACTGAGGTCGGCGTAATAGATATCTCCGCGTTTGATATTCACGTTTTCACGCTCCTGAAATTCATCTCTTTGCTAATAGTCTTGACGGTTTTGATCCCGGTTATTCGATTCGGCGGTTATTTGCTCTCTGATGTTGATAAATCGCTTTGATTGTGTTATATTCTATATGTATTTTATGAAGCATGAGGGATTATCGTGAGTAAAAGGACCAAGGGCGTCGTATTTATCATCCTGTCGGCGCTGTTGTTTGCGCTGATGAATATGTTCGTCAAATTATCGGGCGACCTGCCGGTTTTTGAAAAGGCGTTTTTTCGCAATGCGATCGCGGCGGTTAGCGCGCTTATTGTTCTTTTAAAGAATCATTTTCCGATGCGCCCGACGGTCAAAGGCAGCCTGAAATTCCTGATCCTGCGCACGCTGTTCGGGCTCGGCGGCGTTTTATGCAACTTTTGGGCAGTCGGCAAAATGGTCATCAGCGATTCGTCGATCCTTAACAAGATGTCGCCGTTTTTCGCGGTCGTATTCGCATATATATTTGTCAAGGAACGTCCTCGCTTTTTTCAGTGGCTGACCCTGTTCGGCGCGCTGTTCGGCGCGGTATTCGTCATCAAACCCGGCTTTGCGAACGCCGCTTTTATCCCCGCGTTGGTCGCGTTCCTCGGCGGCGTGTTGGCGGGAGCGGCATACGGCTGCGTGCGCAAATTGGGCTTGATGGGGGAGAACAACCCCTTTATCGTGTTCTTTTTCTCGACCGGCTCGACCCTGATCCTTATCCCGCTGATGCTCGCTACCTATCGGCCGATGGCGCTGTGGCAGCTCGGATACCTTTTGCTGGCGGGCGTCTGCGCCGCGCTGGCGCAGTTCTCCATCACCGCCGCCTATACCTGCGCGCCGCCCAAGGAGATCTCCGTCTATGATTTTACTCAGGTGATCTTCACTTCGCTGATCAGCATCTTCATTTTTTCCGCCGTTCCCGATGTATACAGCTTTATCGGCTATGCGATCATCGTTTCGATGGCCTTGGTCAATTATTTCCTCAGTAACCGTCACAAGGCATGACGATGGCTGTGATTTCATGATTTAACGTACTGAAAAAATATTTTGATTTAGTCTTGACAAATCTCAGTTTTGTGCTACAATTCAAAGTACAATCTTTAATGGCTGTGACGAAGACGGTCAAGGACAGATATTTTCAGAGAGTCGGCGGTTGCTGTGAGCCGATATTATTTTCCTGAGTACCCATCCCTTCCGAGCCGGAGGCCCGAAAAGCGGTCGTGATCGCTGAGTAGATACCTCCCGTGAATGCTACGTTAGTGCATAGGGGTTGATGGACCCTGAAGTGGCAGTAGCTTTACTGCAAGTTGAGTGGTACCGCGGATGTGATTTTCACACTCGTCTCAATGAATGTTGAGACGGGTGTTTTTTTCATTTGCGTTCATTCATTCCATCGAACTAATCAAAAAATAGTTTGGGAGGAATCATTATGTCAGTAGTAGAAAATGAAAAGTTGTTAGAGGTAGCGCGCAGGATCCGTGAGATGCGAGAGATCTCGGGCTTCAGCGTCGACGAGATGGCGGAAAAAACCGAGGTGACCCCTGCGGAGTACCTCGCCTTTGAAGAGGGCAAAGAAGACTTTCCCTTTACCTTTATCCATAAGTGCGCGCTTGCGTTCGGCTTGGGTATCACCGATATCCTTGAGGGCGAGTCTGCGCGCCTGAGCAGCTACACCGTGACCCGCCGCGGCGGCGGACGTCAGACCGCCGAGGAGGAGGGTATCTCCATCGTCAACGTTGCGCCCATGTTCAAGAACAAGATCGCCGAGCCGTATTTCTGCGAATACGACTACGACGAAAATCTGCTGAACAAGCCGATCCATCTGACCAAGCACAATGGTCAGGAATTCGACTATGTCATCTCCGGCAAAATGAAGATCCAGATCGGCAACAACTTTGAGGAGCTCGCTGCGGGCGACAGCATCTACTACAATTCCTCGACCCCTCACGGCATGATCGCCATCGGCGGCGAGAACGTCAAGTTTATCGCGATCATCCTGCCCGGCGAAAAAGAGGTGCAGGAGGTCGATGATGAGCTCATGCGCGCCCATATCGCCAAAAAGCCGCTGATCTCCGAGCAGTTTGTCAAAACGATCGAGGATGAGAACGGCTGCCTGAAGGCGATCAGCTTCAGAAACGAAGATAAATTCAACTTCGCGTTCGACTGTGTCGACGCCATCGCCAACAATACGCCCGATAAGCTCGCGATGCTCCATATCGATAAGAACAAGCTGACCCGTACCTTTACCTTCAACGATATGAAGCGCCGTTCCAACCAGACGGCGAATTATTTCAAGTCGCTCGGCATCAAAAAGGGCGACCGCGTCATGCTCGTCTTAAAGCGCCATTACCAGTTCTGGTTCTGTATGCTCGCGCTGCATAAGCTCGGCGCGATCGCGATCCCCGCGACTAACCAGCTTTTGACGCATGATTTCGAGTATCGCTTCCAGTCTGCCGGCGTTTCCGCGATCGTCGCGACTGCCGACGGCGAGGTTGCCGAATCGGTCGACGCGGCGCAGAAGACCTGCCCGACCCTGACCACCAAGATCTTAGTGGGAGGTCAGCGCGACGGATGGCATGATTTCAACAACGAATTCGAGCTTTACTCCACCCATTTCTATCGCACGGTCGAAACTCCCTGCGGCGACGACACCATGGTCATGTTCTTTACCTCCGGCACCACCGGTTACCCGAAGATCGCCTGCCACAGCTATAAGTACGCCCTCGGTCATTATGTGACCGCCAAGTACTGGCACGGCGTCGATCCCGACGGCTTGCATTTCACGATCTCCGATACCGGCTGGGGCAAGGCTCTCTGGGGCAAGTTCTACGGCCAGTGGCTGTCCGAGGGTGCGGTGTTCACCTATGACTTCGACCGCTTCCATGCCGAGGATATCCTGCCGATGTTCAAAAAGCACCATATCACCACCTTCTGTGCGCCGCCTACCATGCTGCGCATGATGATCAAGGAGGATATCAGCAAGTACGATCTTTCCAGCGTCATCCATATGACGACCGCCGGCGAGGCGCTCAACCCCGAGGTCTACCGCCAATTCAAGAAGGCGACCGGACTCAGGATCATGGAGGGCTTCGGCCAGACCGAGACCACCCTTACCATCGGCAATCTCTACGGCACCGCGCCGAAGATCGGCTCGATGGGCAAACCGATCCCCGGTTATGATATCGATATCGTCGATCCCGACGGCAACCCCGTTCCCGACGGCGAGCCCGGCGAGATCATTATCCGTACCGACAAGCGCGTTCCCTGCGGCTTGTTCAAGGGCTATTATCGCAACGAAGAGGCAACCAAGGCTGCGTGGCACGACGGTATGTATCATACCGGCGATACCGCGTGGCGCGATGAGGACGGCTACTTCTGGTATGTCGGCAGAGTCGACGACGTCATCAAATCGTCCGGCTACCGTATCGGCCCGTTCGAGATCGAGTCCGTCATCATGGAGCTGCCCTATGTCCTCGAGTGCGGCGTATCCGCAGCGCCCGACGAGGTGCGCGGTCAGGTCGTCAAGGCGTCGATCGTGCTGGTCAAGGGTACCGAGCCGACCGAAGAGCTGAAAAAAGAGATCCAGGATTACGTCAAGCACCACACTGCGCCTTATAAATACCCGCGTATCGTGGTGTTCCGCGACAGCCTGCCCAAGACGATCTCCGGCAAGATCCAGCGCAACAAATTATAAAAGACTCCCTTTCCTGAGGGTTGACGATTTATTACGATGATTTGTTGTCAAATCCTACAAATATGATACAACTTTCCTGTTGACAAATACCAAAGATTGTGATAACATGATGTACGATAAGGAGCGGTTGGTGAAAGCTCCCGTGATGGTTTCCGTGTTTGTAGCTTCTGAGCCGGGGAGAAGAAAGCCGGTGTGATCCGGTGATTAGACCTCCTCCGTGATGACTGCGTCAATGTCTGGGGGTTGATGGACCCTGAGAGTGGTATCGCCGCGATAGCGGCGTGCAATTTGAGTGGTACCGCGGATGTGATTTTCACACTCGTCTCAAAGTTATTGCTTTGGGACGAGTTTTTTTACGCTCACTTCTTTTCATCTCAAAGCGCGCAACCACATAATGAAGGTAGGTTAGGAATATGGAAAAGAACATTACGTTAGATGCAAAAATCAAGGAGATGGCGCAGCGTATCCGCGAGCTTCGCGAGCTTGAGGGTCATTCGATCGCCGATATGGCGGCGTTCACCGGCGTTTCCGAGGCGGAGTACACCGCCTGCGAGTCCGGCGAGGAGGATCTGAACTTTGCGTTTATTTATCGCTGTGCGCAGAAGCTGGGCGTCAATGTTACCGATATCATCGAGGGCTTCTCTCCCAATCTGAAATCTTATACCGTCACCCGCAGAGGATCCGGTCAAAAGGTCTCTCAGGCGCACGGTATGACCTATTATAACCTTGCCTATGCGTTCCAGAACCGTATCGCCGAGCCACTGTATGTCAAGAGTAAGTACAATCCCGCGGCGCAGAATCAGCCGATGGAGCTGACGACCCACGACGGTCAGGAGATCGATATCGTCATCGAGGGAAAGCTGATGGTACAGGTCGGCGACCACAAGGAGATCTTAGGCCCCGGAGATACCATTTACTTTGATTCCAATACGCCTCACGGTGAAATGGCGATAGGCGAGCAGGATTGTATCTTCTACGCGATCGTCCTCAACCCCAACGGCGAGCCGATCCCGGAGCTGGAGCCCGGCAAGACGATCCAGGATAAGAGCATCATCACCGCCGACGATAAGGAAAAAGAGCGCGAATATAATAAGTTTGTCGATTTCGAGACCAACGAAAAGGGAACCCCGATCAAGGTCACCTTCAAAAACGCCGACCGTTTCAATTTTGCATATGATGTGATCGACGCGATCTCTTACCGCGAGCCGAATAAACTCGCGATGCTCCATATCTCACAGGATAAGACCGAGCGTCGCTTCACCTTTACCGATATCCGCCATAAGTCCAGTCAGTGCGCGAACTATTTCAAGTCGCTCGGCATCAAGCGCGGCGACCGCGTCATGCTGGTGCTGAAGCGCCATTACCAGTTCTGGTTCGCTTTGATGGGTCTGCATAAGCTGGGCGCAGTCGCGATCCCCGCCACCAACCAGCTCCAGAGCCACGATTTTGAATACCGCTTCAAGACGGCGGGCGTTTCCGCGATCCTTTGCACCGCCGACGGCGATACCGCCCACGAGGTCGAGATCGCCTGCGAGGCGTTCCCCCAGATCAAAAAACTCATCGTGAACGGCAGCCGACCCGGCTGGCGTACCTTTGACGAGGAATACACCCTGTTTTCCTCCCATTTTGAAAGAAAACCCGACAGTCCCTGCGGCAACGACCTGATGCTGATGTACTTCACCTCCGGCACCTCCGGTTATCCGAAGATCGCCGCCCATAGCTACAAGCTGGCGCTCGGCCATTTCCAGACGGCTAAATTCTGGCACAGCGTCGACCCCGACGGACTTCACTTCACGATCTCCGATACCGGCTGGGCAAAGGCGGCATGGGGCAAGATCTACGGTCAGTGGCTGTGCGAAGCCGCGATCTTTGTCTACGACTTCGACCGTTTCCACGCCGAGGATATCCTGCCGATGTTCGCCAAGTACAAGATCACGACCTTCTGCGCGCCGCCTACGATGCTGCGCATGATGATCAAGCAGGATATCTCCAAATACGACCTCAGCTCCGTCAAGCGTATGACCACCGCGGGCGAAGCGCTCAATCCCGAGGTATACCGCCAATTTGAACGACTCACCGGCTTGCAGATCATGGAGGGCTTCGGTCAGACTGAGACCGCCGTTATCATCTGCAACATGGTCGGCGCATCCCATAAGATCGGCTCCCTCGGCAAACCGTCGCCGATCTACGACATCCACCTGCTCGATAAGGACGGCAACGACGTTCCCGACGGCGAGCCCGGCGAGGTGTGCATCAATATCAGAGACGGTCTGCCCTGCGGCTTAGCGGTCTACTACTACAATGACGTCGAGGCGACCAAGAAAACATGGCGCAACGGCTTCTATCATACCGGCGACCTCGCATGGCGCGATGAAGACGGCTTCTTCTGGTATGTCGGACGCGCGGACGACGTTATCAAGTCCTCCGGCTACCGCATCGGACCGTTCGAGATCGAGTCCGTCATCATGGAGTTGCCCTACGTCCTCGAATGCGGCGTATCTGCCGCGCCCGATGATGTGCGCGGTCAGGTCGTCAAGGCGTCTATCGTCCTCGTCCCCGGAACCGAGGGTACCGACGAACTCAAGAAAGAGATCCAGGATTACGTCAAGACCCATACCGCACCCTATAAATACCCGCGTATCGTCGTATTCCGCGACAGCCTCCCCAAGACGACCAGCGGCAAGATCCAGAGAAACCTCTTATAAGTGAATAGAGAATAATGAAGAGTGAATAGTGGATGGAGGGCTCCGCCCACACCCGATTCCCAAATAATTCAAAACGCGTCAGCGTTTCCCGAAACCCTTCACTCTTAACTCTTATTTCTTCACTTGTGACCGAAGGGAACAGTAATGAACTATAAACGACTCACCATCCTCTGCGGACATTACGGCTCCGGCAAAACGAATATCGCCGTCAATATGGCATACGATCTGCGCGCGCAGCGCGATAACATCGCCGTCGCCGACCTCGATATCGTCAATCCGTATTTCCGTACAAAGGACAGCCAGAAAGACTTTGAAGATCGCGGCATCCGTCTGATTTGCTCGGATTTTGCGTCCTCCAACGTCGACCTGCCCTCCATGCCCGCAGACTTATATTCGATCACCGACGACCGCAGTCTTTCCGTGATCCTCGATATCGGCGGCGACGACCGCGGCGCCTATGCGCTCGGACGTCTGCGCGACGCGATCCTTGAGGAAAACGATTACGATATGTATATGGTCGTCAACCGATACCGCCCCTTGACGCCCGACGCCGAGAGCACGCTCGAGGTGATGGGGGAGATCGAGGCGGCTTGCGGTATTCCGTTTACGGGCATCATCAACAACAGCAATATCGCCCGCGAGACGACCGCCGCCGACGTACTTTCCACCGTCGACTACGCTAAAGAGGTCGGACGCCTGTCCGGGCTTCCCGTCGTCTGCACGACCGTGGAGGAACGCCTCTTTGACGAGCTCAAAGATAAAATCAGCCCATTGTTCAGCCTGCAGCTACAGGCTAAATTGATATAATTACAGAGAAGGGGATATGAATATGGCAAAGCTGACATTCAAAACCGACAACTGTAAAGGTTGTTCTCTGTGCGTTTACGCCTGCCCCAAGGGCATCCTGCAAATCGCCACAGACAAAATCAACAAGAAGGGTCATCACCCCGCCGAGTGCATCGATATGGAAAAATGTATCGGCTGCGCATCCTGCGCGATGATGTGTCCGGATTGTATCATCAAGGTAGAAAGGTAGTGAAGATATGTCAGACAAGATTTTGATGAAAGGTAACGAGGCGATCGCCGAGGCCGCGATCATCGCCGGCTGCCGTCATTATTTCGGCTATCCGATCACGCCTCAGACCGAGATCGCCGCTTACATGGCTAAGAAAATGCCCAAGATCGGCGGCACTTTTTTACAGGCGGAATCCGAGATCGCCGCGATCAATATGGTTTACGGCGTCGCATCCGCCGGCAAGCGCGTGATGACCTCCTCGTCCTCGCCGGGCGTATCGCTCAAGGGCGAAGGCTTATCCTACTTGGCAGGCTCCGACCTGCCCTCGCTGATCGTTAACGTCCAGCGAGGCGGCCCCGGTCTCGGCGGCATCCAGCCGTCCCAGAGCGACTACTTCCAGTCCACCCGCGGCGGCGGTCACGGCGACTATCACATGATCGTCCTCGCTCCCGCATCCGTTCAGGAGATGGCGGAGCTGACCGTCAAGGGCTTTGAGCTTGCGGATACCTACCGCATGACCTCTATGATCCTTGCCGACGGCACTATGGGTCAGATGATGGAGCCCGTGTCGCTGGATATCGACGTCAAGCCCGCTCCCGAAAAGCCTTGGGCGACCACCGGTACGCAGATGGCGCGCGAGCATAACATCGTCAACTCTCTGTCGCTCGTACCCGAAGAGCTGGAGGAGCTGAACTTCAAGCGTTACGATCGCTACAAGGTCATCGAAGAAAACGAGACCATGTTTGAAGAATACAAGGTTGAGGACGCCGATATCGTTCTTGCCGCATTCGGCATCGCCGCCCGCGTTTCCAAGAACGCCGTCGACGAAGCCCGCAAGATGGGCATCAAAGCCGGTCTTATCCGTCCGATCACCCTCTGGCCGTTCCCGAAGGCGCCCTTCAAGGCTGCCGCCGAGCACGCCAAGGCGTTCATCTCGGTCGAGCTGAACATGGGTCAGATGATCGAGGACGTTATCCTCGCGACCGAGTCCAAGTGTCCGGTCACCCTGTGCAACCGCGCAGGCGGTATGATCCCCGACCCGAAGCAGGTTCTTAATTCTATTATCGAAATAAACGGAGGTGCGAAATAATGGCAGTAGTATTTGATAAGCCTCATGCACTGTGCGACGTCCCGCTGCATTACTGCCCCGGCTGCACCCACGGTATCGTACACCGTCTGGTCGCCGAGGTCATCGACGAGCTGGGCATCGAGGGCAAGACCATCGGCATCGCGCCGGTCGGCTGCTCCGTAATGGCATATAACTATTTCAACTGCGATATGATCGAGGCGGCGCACGGCCGCGCTCCGGCGGTCGCAACCGGCGTCAAGCGCGCCGATCCCGAAAACCACATCGTTTTCACCTATCAGGGTGACGGCGACCTCGCGTCCATCGGTATGGCGGAGACCGTTCATGCCGCTGCGCGCAACGAGAACATCACCGTTATCTTTATCAACAACGCGATCTACGGCATGACCGGCGGTCAGATGGCGCCGACCTCTCTGGTCGGTCAGGTCACCCAGACCTCTCCCTACGGCCGCGACCCCAAGGCGTGCGGTTATCCGATCAAGGTCTGCGAGATGCTCTCCGAGCTGGTAGGCCCCGAGTACCTCGAGCGCGTTACCGTCAACAGCGTCAAGAACATCCGCACCGCCAAAAAGGCGATCAAAAAGGCGTTCCAGAACCAGATCGACGGCAAGGGCTTCTCTCTCGTAGAGGTCGTCTCTTCCTGCCCGACCAACTGGGGCATGACCCCCAAGCAGGCGCTCGATTGGATCGACAGCGATATGTTGCCGTATTATCCCTTAGGCGTCTACAAAGATCGCTCCGCAGAGCAGAAGGAGGCTGAGTGATATGAGCGCTAAGAATATGCTTTTCTCCGGCTTCGGCGGTCAGGGAATCCTTTTCGCCGGCAAATTCATCGCCTATAAAGGTCTGATCGAGGATAAGCAGGTCAGCTGGCTGCCCTCCTACGGTCCCGAGATGCGCGGCGGCACCGCGTCCTGCTCGGTTATCGTATCCGACACCCCCGTCGGCTCTCCGATCGTTTCCAACCCCGATATTCTCGTCGCCATGAACCTGCCGTCCCTCGACCGTTTCGAGGATGCAGTCGTTCCCGGCGGAATGATCATCGCGGATTCCACCCTGATCGAGCGCAAGGTCAAGCGTGACGACGTCACCGTTTTCTATGTCCCCGCGACCCAGATGGCGTCCGACAATAAGCTCGGCAACCTCGCCAATATGATCATCGTCGGCAAGCTCTTAAAGGAGATCGGCGACTATACCGAGGACGGCCTCAACGCCGCGCTCGATAAGGTCATTTCCGCCCGCCATGCGGATATGAAGGAAGTCAACCTCAAAGCGATCAAACTCGGCGCAGAGCTGTAAGCCTCTCAGAAAGAAAAAATGCAGGGGAGGGTCTTGACCCTCCCGTTCGCCGATTAACTTTCGAAATGAATTGATCTTCGTTGAACATCAAATGATTTTCAATCGGACGGGGCAAACCCCGCCCCAATAATAAACAGGAGGAAACCATTATGGATATCAAAGTAACCTTAAATCCCAATCCTGCCGAGAAGCCCGATCCCTCATCCCTCGGCTTCGGCAAGATTTTCACCGATCATATGTTTATGTGGAGCTGGAACAGCGAAAAGGGCTGGTACAATCCCCGTATCGTTCCCTTTGAGCGTCTTTCCATCCATCCCGCTTCAACCGTTCTGCACTACGGTTCCGAGATCTTCGAAGGACTCAAGGCATATCGCCGTGCCGACGGCAAGGTTCAGCTGTTCCGTCCCATTGAGAACATCCGCCGTATGAACAATTCCGCCGAGCGTCTGTGCCTGCCGCAGCTTCCCGAGGATGGCTTTATGCAGGCTCTCAAAGAGTTCGTCAAGCTCGAAGAGGACTGGACTCCCTCCGCTGAGGGTACCTCCCTTTATCTGCGTCCGTTCATGTTCGGTAACGACGAGAGCCTCGGCGTTCACGCTGTTCACAACGCAGAGTTCATGATTATCGCTTCTCCGGTCGGTTCCTACTACAAAGAGGGCATCAACCCCGTCAAGATCATGATCGAGGATCAGGACGTCCGCGCTGTCCGCGGCGGTACCGGCTACGCGAAGTGCGGCGGTAACTATGCCGCTTCCAACCGTGCCGGCGAGCGCGCCGAGCAGCAGGGCTATTCTCAGGTTCTGTGGCTTGACGGCGTTGAGCGCAAGTACATCGAAGAGGTCGGCGCTATGAACGTCATGTTCAAGATCAACGGCGTCGTTGTTACCCCGATGCTGTCCGGTTCGATCCTTCCCGGCGTTACCCGCAAGTCGATCATCGACGTTCTGAAGAAGGACGGCTACACAGTCGAGGAGCGTCTGCTGTCTGTCGACGAGCTGGCGCAGGCGATGGCTGACGGCTCTCTTGAAGAGGCTTGGGGCTGCGGTACCGCCGCAGTTGTCTCTCCGATCGGAGAGCTGTGCTACAAGGGCAGCAAGTACACCGTCAACAACGGTGAGATCGGCGCTCTGACCCAGCACCTCTACGATACCCTCACCGGCATCCAGTGGGGCAAGCTCGAGGATACCTTCGGCTGGACTGTCGAGATCTAAATACCTATAATCAACAAAAGGCGTGCATCATGCGCGCCTTTTTTGTACCATCAAACAAAAGTAGTTCTATACTAATTTTCAATAAAAACTCGACATTCTTATCGGTCTGATTTCCGCAATACTTCGTTGAACTCCTTGCCATACGTCAGTATGCCTGCGTCGTTCGCCTCGTCTTGCGAAAATCATCCTCGATAATAATTTGTCTGCATTTTACTGAATATTAGTATTAACACACGAAAGTGCTTGACAAAAAATTAACCTTGTGCTATATTACTTAACAGTTAAATATCCACATAATAAATGCGTTGATGAAATTATCCCGTTTATGATGCTTTTCAGAGAGTCGCCGGTCGGTGCGAGGCGATAGGACAGTAAGTGCGGAGTCTCATTTCGGAGCAGAACCGCTGAACACATATATTTGTTATTGCGAAGGCAATCTCAACCGGTATTCAATGAGTCATTGCGAAGGCGTAGCCTGTGGCAATCTCAACCGATTTTGTTCAGTAAGCGGTTCCGGATTGTCCCGTTATCATGGCAGAGGGCTTGTCAGAGCCCGGTGAGCGACCGTTTATACGGTAAACAGGGTGGTACCGCGAAGTGATTTCGTCCCTGAGGTTTAGCGACCTCGGGGATTTCTTTTTCTTTCAGGCTCCCTTTCCTAAGGAGACTCCCCTACTAGGGGAGATGGGCGAAGCCCAGAGGGGTGGGCCGTCTCCGGCTGAGGAAGCTGTCGGCGAAGCCGACTGAGGGCTTTCGCCGCAGGTGCTGACAAACCCCATAACTACTAAATATCAGACAAACCAACGAGAGGATTGAATTTTATGAAACAGATCAAGATATCCGATTTAACCTTATGTGATTACAAAAACAATTTATCCTTCAAGCAAAAGCTGGAGATCGCCCGCAAGCTCGACCGACTGGGCGTCGACGCTGTCGAGCTGCCCGAGATTGGCGTTTCCAAAGCGGATACCTTGCTGGTTCGCACGATTTCTTCCTTTGTCAAAAACAGCGCGATCTCCGTTGCGGCAACGACCTCGCGCGACTGTATCGACCGCGCCGCCGAGGCGCTTTCCTCCGCGGCTCACCCGCGCATCCGCGTCGAGCTGCCGATGTCCTCCTCCGTGATGGAATACCTGCTGCATAAAAAGCAGGAGAAGATGCTCCTGTATCTCCGCGTCATGGTCGAAAAAGCAAAGGCGCTCTGTGACGAAGTCGAATTCGTCGCTGTGGATGCGACCCATGCCGAAGAGGATTTTCTGAAAGAGGCGATCCGTATCGCTGTCGAAGCCGGCGCCTCCATCGTCACGATCTGCGACGACGATGCGATCCTCCTGCCCGATGATTTTGCCGCCTTTGTCCAAAAGATGACAGAGGGCGTAGACGCAAAGATCGGCGTGCGCATCAGCGACAAAAACCACGTTTCCACCGCCGCCGCCGTACTGGCAGTCAAGGCGGGCGCCGACGGCGTCAAGACCGCCGTATCCGGCGAGGTCACTCCGCTGCGCGAAGTCGCCTCCATCCTCGGCAGCATCAAAGAAAACTACGGCGTTTATGCCGATATCCGCTCTACCGAGCTGCACCGCGTGATCGACCAGATCGAATGGATCATCAGCGGCAAGGCGAATACCACTGTGCGCGAGATCGCCGACGACGGCTTGAAGCTGAGTGTCAACGATACCGTCGATACCGTTCGCGATATGGTCGAGAAGCTCGGCTATGACCTCTCCGATGAGGATATCCGCAGCGTGTACGACGAGTTCCGCCGCATCGCGCGCAAGAAGAGGGAGCTCGACGCGATCGTCGCCTCCGCCGCGCTGCAGGTACCCTCGACCTATACTGTCGAAAACTATGTGATCAACTCCGGCAATATCATCTCGGCGTCCGCTCAGATCACGCTGAATATGGACGGCAAGCTGATGACCGGCATTTCCATGGGCGACGGCCCGATCGACGCGGCTTTCAACGCCATCGATCAGATCATCGGTCGTAATTTTGAACTGGACGACTTCAACATCCAGACCGTCACGCAGGAAAAAGAAGCGATGGGCAACGCGCTGGTGCGCATCAGATCCGGCGGCAAGATCTATTCCGGCACCGGTCTCTCTACCGACATCATCAGCGCCTCTATCCGCGCCTATGTCAATGCGGTCAACAAGATCGTCTACGAAGAGCAGTAAGACTAAGGAATTGTCGGTTGCTCGGGCAAAGCGAGTAACCAATCACTATCGGAAGGTTGATTATATATGAAATTCTCATTTTCCACCAAAGGCTGGCACGATCATTCTTTTGAAGAATTTTGCGCCATCGCCGAGGACCTGCATTTTGAGGGCATCGAGCCCCATAATATCCGCAACCGCATCTTCTCCGAGAAGGACAGCGTGTT
>CACZAW010000058.1:0-678 GCA_902779225.1 uncultured Ruminococcus sp.
CGGTTGTGTTATTGACAAATAGCTCTTTTTTATGATTTAGGCTTCAGTAGTTTTAGAAATTGTTATTACACCGGTATAAAAGTATTATTCATCATTAGCTCTGCCGTTGTAATCCCATGCAACCTCTTCACCGTTTTCGTTGTAGGTAACATTGGATTTCCACTTCTTATAACCATCCAATTCACAATCGTTATATTTTGTGCCATCCTCGTTTTCTATCACGAGATAGCCATATTGGTTAAAGTAGAGTTTCAACTTGCGTGTGGCTGTACTTCCGTCTGAATAGGTTGCGGTAATCGTGATGGTATCCTGCGGTGCTTTAGAATAATCAACAGGCTTGTTGGTGGTGTTTTCGTATTCCATCCACGTTGTTAGTTCTTCCGGAGGAAGCCAGCTGACTTCTTTGCCGTCAGAATAGATGGTTTCTCCCTCAAGAGTTACGGTCTTATCCTGATTATTATCTGCCCAATAATAAATCATTCCGTTTTGTGCTGTGTATTCAACTTTTTTAATAGCTTCTCCCTCTATCCAGATAGAATTATCACCCATCCTTGTAAAAGACTTATTTATCGTCAGATTATCATTGGCAAAGATCTCGTCCAGCCTTTTATCACCCATTTCATAGCTACCTTCTAATTCAGGATCACCGTGCACATAATATGTGCAGGCAAATCTGAT
>CACZAW010000058.1:711-15237 GCA_902779225.1 uncultured Ruminococcus sp.
AATAATATCTTTTTGTGGTATAGATTTTGAATCTGTCAATTTAACTAAAGGCTCATTTGTTTCAGCATCCAAAGCGGATGCTACAATGAAAAATGAATGTGTGTTATTATTGTTTGCAGTATTATCTTTGTTTTTAGAATTAGGTATGATCAAAACCGCAGATACCACTATAATAACAAATATAAACGAGGAAATGGATAAAAACACTTTTTTACGTTGCTTTTGAAGCTGAGCCTCACTCCTTTTTATTGCTTCAATATCGGTATTATATTCAAAACAATTAAGCTCGGATTCAAGCATTTTTTTGATTCTATTCACAAAAATCATCTCCTAACCTTTCTTTGAGTAATTCTTTTGCCCTGCGGATACGATATTCGATATTCGGGATTTTAGTATGAATGATTTCGGCTATCTCTTTCATAGTAAATTCACGATAATAGTAGAGTATAACAACCTCTCTAAACTGTAAAGGCAACGACATAACAGCTTCGGAAACAATCAGTTTTTTTGTATGGTCTGATTCATCTTCCGGTAAACTTTCGTCAAGATTATCCTCTGCCTTTCGCTTTCTCAGCATATCACGGCAACAATTTATACATATACGAGTTATCCAAGTTTTTAAGGATGATTTTCCTTTATAAGACTTTTGCTTTTTATATACTTTGATAAATACATCTTGAGTGCAGTCCTCTGCCAAATGATGATCCTTGAGATACAATATACAGGTTCGATATATGTAATCCTTGTATTCTAAGTAAATAGAGTCGAAATCCATTAGATTTTCTCTGCTCATCTTCATCCCCCTTTCACTTTATTAGACGTACGAAAACTTAATTTTTATAAATTAATTATATAACAAAAAGAAACTAATAAATAGATCTTTTGATTTATAGCAACAAAAAACGCCGCCGAGCAGGAGATCATCCTACTTGGCGGCGTTATCATTTAAAATAGATATTTACTCCCATTCCACGGTTCCCGGGGGTTTGCTGGTGATGTCGTAGACGACGCGGTTAACGCGGTCGACCTCGTTGATGATACGGTTACTGACCCTGCCGAGGATATCGTAGGGAATCTTTGCCCAGTCGGCGGTCATGAAGTCGTCGGTGGTGACGGCACGGATCGCAACCAGCTCGCTGTAGGTGCGCTCATCGCCCATGACGCCGACGGTCTTGACGCCGGGGAGCACTGCGAAGAACTGGCTCATTTTTTCAGCGTAGCCGCACTTGTCCATCTCGTCGCGGAGGATGGCGTCCGCCTCCTGCAAAATGCGGACGCGCTCGGCGGTGACCTCGCCGATCACGCGCACGCCGAGTCCCGGACCCGGGAACGGTTGGCGCCATACTAGGTCATGGGGAAGACCGAGCTTTTCGCCGACGGCGCGCACCTCGTCCTTGAACAGATCCTTGAGGGGTTCGATCACGCCCTCAAAGCGGATATCCTGCGGAACGCCCACCTGATTATGGTGGGTCTTGATCTTAGAGGCGTCGCCCTTGCCGCTTTCGATGCGATCGGGGTAGATGGTGCCCTGCGCAAAGAAACCGCTGCCGTAATCCTCGCGGATCTTGTTCCAGAAAACATTATAAAACTCGGTGCCGATGACCTTGCGCTTATCCTCGGGGTCGGTCAAGCCCTTCAGCTTGGAAAGAAACTCCTCCTGACAGTTGATGCGGACAAAGTTCATATCGAAAAGATCGGTAAAGGTCTGCTCGACAAAATCGCCCTCGTCCTTGCGCATCAAGCCCTGATCGACAAACACACAGGTGAGCTGCCTTCCGACCGCTTTGCTGAGTAAGGCTGCGGCAACGGAGCTGTCGACGCCGCCGGAAAGTCCAAGCACAACACCCTTGTCGCCGATCTGCTCGCGCAGGGAGGCGACGGTATCTTCGATAAAGCTGTCCATTTGCCAGTCGCCGGTACAGCCGCAGACGCTGTAAAGGAAGTTGCGAAGGAGCTGCTTGCCGTACTCGGTGTGGGTGACCTCGGGATGGAACTGGACGGCGTAGATCTTGCGGCTTTCATCGCACATCGCCGCAACGGGACATTGGTCGGTCGACGCGATGACGGAAAAGCCCTCCGGCGGCGCGGGGATATAATCGCGATGGCTCATCCAGCAGACGGAAGTCTTCGGCACGTTATCAAAAAGGATATCGTCGTCGACGGTCAGCTCGATCTTGCCGTATTCGCTGCTGTTCTCGGCGCTTGCGACCGTACCGCCCGCCATATAGGCGATCAGCTGACAGCCGTAGCAGATGCCGAGGATCGGAATGCCGGCGTCGAGGATCGCGGGATCGTAATGAGGCGAGGCGGGATCGTAGACGCTGTTGGGGCCGCCGGTGAAGATCACGCCGGCATAGCCCGCCTGCCGTATCTCGTCGACGGTGATTTTGTTATAGGGCTTGATCTCGGCGTAAATATGCAGGTCGCGGACACGGCGCGCGATCAGCTGATTATACTGACCGCCGAAGTCGAGAACGAGTATTTTTTGCATGATATACCTCCAAAAATGCCCCCTTACCTAAGGGGGCTTTCACCGCAGGTGACCGGGGGTTGATACGAATACGGTAATGCCTTCGGCAACCCTCCGCCGCTTTGCGGCACCTCCCTTAGGAAAGGGAGGCGTATTAAATATTGATCTCCGCGGCAACGCGGCTGATATTTTCGGTCAGCGGGCGGGTCTTATCGACCAGCGCCTGTACCTGTTCGGGACATCTGCCGATATAGTCGGCAGGATTCAGCACCCGGTTCATCTCTTCAAGCGTCAGGGGAAAATCGGGATGCGCCGCAAGCTGCTCGAGCAGGTCGCAGCCCTCGCCATTATCCATGCGCGCGATCGCCTTCATCGAGCACTGACGGATGATCTCGTGGAGATCCTGACGGCTGGCGCCGCGCTTGACGCCCTCCATCATCAGATTCTCGGTCGCGATGAAGGGAAGATATTCGCGCACCGCCTTTTCGACGACGGGCGTATTGACGACGATACCGGCGGTGATCTTTTGCACAAGGCGCAATACCGCATCCGCGCAGAGGAAGCCCTCGGGCAGGCTGATACGGCGGTTGGCGGAATCGTCGAGCGTGCGCTCCATCCACTGGACGGAGATCGTCATCGGCGCATTCAGCGCGTCCGCCATCAGATAGCGGGAGAGCGAGCATACGCGCTCGCACATCATCGGGTTGCGCTTATAGGGCATGGCGGAGGATCCGACCTGCGTTTTGCCGAACGGCTCAAAGAGCTGGCGGTCATGCTGCAAAAGGCGCATATCGGTCGCGAATTTATGCGCGGACTGCGCGATCGAGGACAGGGCGTTGAGAATACGGCTGTCCACCTTGCGGGGATAGGTCTGACCCTGTACGTCGAAGATCTCGTCAAAGCCGAAGGCGTTCGCGATACGGCGGTTGAGCTCGGCGATCTTTTCGCCGTTGCCCTCGAACAGTTCCTTGAAGCTGGCTTCCGAGCCGGTCGTGCCGCGGCAGCCGAGGAACTTGACGTTCTTAAGCGCGAAGTCGATCTCGTCGAGGTCGCTGACAAAGTCCTGCAGCCAAAGGGCGGCACGCTTGCCGACAGTGACGAGCTGGGCGGGCTGATAATGGGTGTAGCCGAGGGTCGGCATAGCCTTATATTGCTCCGCAAAATCGGTGAGATTTGCGATGACTTTCAGTAATTCGCCGCGGATATACAGCAGTGCGTCGCGATAGAGGATGAGGTCGGCGTTATCGGTGACATAGCAGGAGGTCGCGCCGAGATGGATGATGCCTGCCGCTGCGGGCGCGACGGCGCCGTAGGCGTGGATATGCGCCATGACGTCGTGCTTGAATTCCTTTTCCTTTTCGGCGGCGTAGGCAAAGTCGATGTTTTCGACGTTGTCTTCCAGCGCTTTGACCTGCTGAGCGGTGATCGGCAGACCGAGCTCGCTTTCTGCGCGGGCAAGCTCGACCCAGAGCCTGCGCCATGTTTCGATACGGGTCTGAGCGGAGAAAAGCTCGCTCATATATTCCGACGCGTAGCGTGCAGAGAAGGGAGAAGTGTAATTGTTTTTCATAGGAACCTCACATATATCATTGTAGGGGCGGGCCTTGACCCGCCCGATTGAAAATCACTTTTGATTTTCAAAGGACAGCCTGCATCCCGGTGGGACTGAAAAAAGTCGATCATATCAAGACAACTGTAACAGTCGCTTCGCGAACGGGAGGGTCAAGACCCTCCCCTACAAGTCAGGCTTATCTGATGATGATGCTTTCGCGCTCGGGACCGACGGAGATGTATTTGATAAAGCAGCCGATCTGCTTTTCGATATAGAGAACATAGTCCTGCGCTTCCTTGGGGAGATCCTCAAAGCGGCGCACGCCGGAGATGTCGGTTTTCCATCCGGGCAGGTTCTCGGTGATGGGCTGCGCCTGGGGCAGCAGGCTCGGGAAGGGGAATTTTTCGGTGATGCGGTCGCCGACCTTGTACTTGGTACAGACGGGGATCTCGTCCATGTAGCTTAAGACGTCCATCTTGGTCAGAGCGATCTCGGTCGCGCCCTGCATCCGCACGCCGTAGCGCGTCGCGACGACGTCAAAGGCGCCGACTCTGCGGGGACGTCCGGTCTTTGCGCCGAACTCGCCGCCGGCTTCGCGGAGCTTTTCTGCCTCTTCGCCGAACCACTCGGAGGTAAAGGGACCCTCGCCGACGCAGGTGGAATATGCCTTGACGACGCCGATGATCTTATCGAGCTTTAAGGACGGCAGTCCCGCGCCGATGGGCGCATAGGCGGCGATGGTCGAGGACGAGGTGGTGTAGGGGTGGATACCGAAGTCGATATCGCGAAGCGCGCCGAGCTGCGCCTCAAAGAGAACGTCCTTATCGAAATCCTTCGCGTTGTCGAAGAAGTATTCGAGATCGCCGATATAGGGCAGGAGCTTGAGGCAATAGTCGTTATACCACTGCTTTAACTGCTCGACGGTAGTCGGCTCAGCGCCGTATACCTTCTCGAGGGTAAGGTTCTTCCATTCCATGATCGGGATCAGGTGCTCAAAGAACGCCTTTTCATCCAATATCTCGCCCGCAAGGACGGTCTTCTTCTGGTATTTGTCAGAGTAGAACGGCGCGATGCCCTGCTTGGTAGAGCCGTATTTTTTGTCGGCGAGGCGCTGCTCCTCCAGACAATCCAGCTCCTTGTGCCACGGCAACAGCAGCGAAGCGCGCGAGCTGACCTTGAAGTTGTCGGGGGTGAGCTTAATCCCTTTTTCGCGCACATACTCGATCTCCTTGATCAGGTTTTCGGGATCGACGGCGACGCCGTTGCCGATAACGGATACAACATCTTTATGGAAGATACCGGAGGGCAAAAGATGCAGAGCGAATTTGCCGTATTCGTTGATGACGGTATGACCGGCGTTGCCGCCGCCCTGATAGCGTACCACAACGTCGTAATCGGCGCAGATAAGGTCGACCATACGGCCCTTGCCCTCGTCGCCCCAGTTGATGCCTACGATTGCACAATTTGACATAACAGCCTCCTAATAAACTGTGAATGATATATGAAGGGTCGCGGTTGCTTTTTCTGTCGGGCAATCCTTCAACCCTTCGCCTCCCTTTAAAAAAGGGAGACTTTTCATTTTCCGGTTGAAATTATAGCACATTTTGCGGCGGTTTGCGCAAAAAAATAGAATGATCGTATATTTTTGGATACATGAATAAAAATGCAGGAAAATCCATGCGGTTTTGTGGGGATTTTTGAGGGATACGGCGGGGGATGGTCATGAGAAAAGCCTCCCTTATCAAAAGGAAGGCTTGTAAACCGGATTATCCGTGGCGCTTGATGAAATCGCGAACGATCCCTATATACCGATCGGGATCGGAAAAATAGCTCACGCCGTGCACCGCGTTCGGGAAGGTGTGGCGCTCGACGAGCTGCGGATTTGCGGCGGCGATCTCGGCGCTCATCTCGGGCGGGACAAAGGCGTCGTCCTCGCCGTGGATGAGCAGGATCGGGACCTTTGCGTTCTTTACCGCATTGGCGGCGGTGATTTCCTTGCGGATGATCAGATGACCGTATACCAATGCCGACAGCCAGATAAACGGCCATACGAGCTTATCGTTTTTGACAGACCACCTGACGACGTGGCAGATGATATCCTTCGGCGAGCTGTAGGGACAATCGGCGCAGATCAGCCGCACATTGTCGGGAAGCGCGAGATCGGACGCCATCGTCACGACCGCGCCGCCCATGGAGATACCGAAAAGGTAGATCGGCGTATCCTTGCCGAAGCGGCGGGCGGCGTATTCCGCCCATGAAAGAGCGTCTCTGCGCTCGCGGATACCGTAGGTGATGGTGTGACCGCCGCTCTTGAAATGGGCGCGCTGGTCGACGAGGATCACGTTGTAGCCCTCGTTCTGCAAAAACTGCCCCATGACGCTGAAATCGCGCAGCGCCGATCCGCGATAACCGTGAAAGCAGATGCACACCGGCGCGTTCTCCGCGCGGTGATAATAGCGGCCGGTCAGCTGCAGCCCGTCATAGGAGCGGGTATGGACGCGGGTGCAGGGGATCTCGGAAAGAAGCGTCGCCTGACGGATGATCTCGTTGAAACGGTTGTTATCGTCGAGAAACGGCTTTGTTTTGATTTCTTCTACGCCGCGATAGGGGGAATAGAACGACTTGTGATACAGGGCGAACAGTCCCGCCAAAAGGGCGATCAACAAAACGATGATGATAATTGCAAATACCATGGCTTACCTCTCATGTACATGCTTTCCGGTCATATGCTCGATAGAGAGCGCGAGGATATGACAGCGGGAAGCGTTTTTTCGGATATCCTCCTCTACCTCTTCGGCGGAGGGAAAGTATTTCAAGCCCAGCTGACGCAGGCGCAGCAGCTTTTCGGATTCGTCATCGACGATACGGATGCTGCCGAAGACGATGACGCTGTTGAAAAAGTACGCCCAGTCGTCGTCCGGCTTTTCGCCGTTATCGAGAACGGTAAAGGATGCTTTGGGGCAGGAGTTGACCGCGTCGATCTTATGCCCCGTTAAGGCGGAATGAAAATACAGATTGCCGTCCGCATAGACAAAGTTGATCGGCACACCGTAGGGATAGCCGTTATCGCCGATCACGGACAACGTGCCTCTTGGAGCGGCTTGCAGGATGGCGATGCATTCCTCTTCGGTCAATTGTTGTTTACGGCGGCGCATAGGTCGGAACATAAGCTCACTTCTCTTTCAAGTCGGAGGTATTGAGGACGACGACCGACCATCCTCCGATCAGCTCGTAGATCCTCTCAAATTCTTCGGCATCGTAGGCGGTGCTTCCCAGCATGGGATCGGCGATCTCGACGGTGCCTGCACTGCGATCATAGCCGAACAGGGTGACGCAGTGCTCGTTGTCGTACCAGTTGTAGATCTCGCCGTTATACTCGATGCTGTCGTCGGTCTCCATCGGCTCGTCCATATACGAGGTCGTCCAGACGAGAGCGGGATACCCCGCCTCGATGAATTTATACAGGTCGCTCAGCGGCAGCTTGCTGGTATCGACGGCATAAACCGGCGCGCCGGTAAACTGCGCGTAATTTTCAACGGTCGTGATGATCCCGGGAGGCATGATCCCCGCGCCGTCGTCCTCAAAGGGATCGCCGCAAAAGCCCAGCACATAATTATCGTTGTATTCCAGATAGTTTTCGGCGATCTCCGTCTTGCTCAGATCGCATCCGAGAGCGTTGAGCGCGACGGTCAGCGCGACCGATTCGCACCCGGTCGGCAGCTCGGGGTATTGATCCATCGGTTCGACGGGAATCGACGCGCTGTCATGGGTGAGCTCTCCGCTCAGGATCTCGGCGACCCGTTTTTCGACGAGCTGACCGGTCGTCGGCGCGTCAGTCGGTTTTACCGTCGGTTCGGTCGGCGCAGCGGCAGTCGGATTTGTCGGCGCAGCGTCGGGCGTCGCAACCGACGAATGATGATCGTCAGTCGCGCATCCGCACAGCATGATACAAAGAATAACAGTCAGAATCAGGAGGCGTTTCATGAATCTCTCCTCAGTTGCTTTTCTTCAGTATAACATATTCCGACAGGTTTTGCCAGAAGAAAATGAAAAAGCTCCCGAAAAGCGGGAGCATGGGTCACTGTTCTTTGTTCAGTTTTGCGCGGATCCCGGTCTCCAGAGAATCCAGCCGCTTTCTGATCTTCAAGAGTCTGAACAGCCAATGGCGGATCAGATCGACCGCCGAGCAGACCAGATAGATACCGACAGCGATCCCGACGGCGCACAACAGCATCAGCGGCAAAGACATCTTTTGCAGGAACAAAAACGCGCTTTTCATGATGCGGGCGCGGATCAGCGGATGATCGTGGATCAGGTAGACGCTGAAGGACAGCGGCGATAACACCGTGATGATCCTGCTCAGGATCGGCTTGATTTGCAGATTGCGGAAAAACAGCAGCAGCGCGATCGCGCAGATCACCAGATTGACGGAATTGTAGTTGGTAAAGGCTGTATCGAAACGGCGGATGCTGTGGTATTTGCCGATAGCGTAGCTTTGAATCAGCAGCTTGAGCGCAGTCGACGCCGCGACGGTCAAAACGAATGTGAGGAGGAATTTCCATCGCTTGGTACCGGCGAGGACGTCGTACTTGCGGATATAGGCGCCGACAAGATACAGGATCATCATCCACCATGCGGAATAGCCGCGGTTGACGCCGTAGGAATCCGTAGTCGTATAGGCGTAGTAGATCGAGCCGATCACGCCGATAAACAGCAGCAGGGTAAAGAGGAGGATCTTCATCCTGCGGCGGCTCAGGGTGTTGACCGCGGCATTGAGCAGCGGCATCACCAGAAACAGCACGAAATAGGAGGAGAAGAACCAGTATTCGCGGCTCAGACCGGGGACAAAGGATTTCCACAGAGCCGTAAAGCTGACGGTACCCGGTGACGCCGACATAGCCGGAGATCAGCACATAGCAGTTGACCGCGCACATCAGCGCGAGCTGTAAAAACAGAACCGCGTCATAGCTGAGCGAAAACCGCACGCGTGAACCGAGCAGTCCGGAGTAATAGATTAAATGATACATGACGATCATCAGCATCGAGAGAACCCTCAGGGCGTCGATACCGTAATTGCGTTTCGGGTTCAGTTCTCGCAGCGCCATGTCCATACTCCTTCCATCCTGACTTACCGCTCATTATATTACAGAATACGGTGGTTGTCAACGAAGTATTCCGCTGATAAAGCAAGGATTATCTTGACATAACGGAATGAATACTTTAAGATAAAATCATAGGATTCCCAAGGAGACAGAAAAATGAAAAGCAAAAGGTTTTTTAAGCGCGGATTCACGGCGATCCTGTCGGTTTTACTCATGCAGCGGCGTCAAATACTATGATGAAAAGGGCAGGGAACAGGATCTTTTCAGGATCCTTGCCGACCACGGCGTCAACTATATCCGTGTGCGCGTCTGGAACGATCCCCATAACGGCGAGGGCAACGGCTACGGCGGCGGCAACAACGATCTTGACGCCGCAAAGGAAATCGGCAAACGCGCCGCGAAATACGGTATGCGGCTGCTGGTGGATTTCCATTACTCCGACTTTTGGGCGGATCCCGGCAAGCAGAAATCGCCGAAGGAATGGGACGGCATGGCGCTTGACGACAGGCTCGCGGCGGTATCTGCGTATACGAGCCGATCGCTGACAGCGATACGCGACGCCGGCGCTGATATCGGTATGGTGCAGATCGGCAACGAAACCAATAACGGGATCGCAGGAGTGACCGATTTCAACGATATCCCCAAGGTGTTCAACGCCGCCTCCCGGGCGGTCAGAGAGTTTGACCCCGGGATCCTGATCGCTGTGCATTTCACCAACCCCGAACAGACCGATACCATGAAATGGCGCGCTGACTGGCTCGCGCAGAATCATGTCGATTATGACGTTTTTTCCACCTCGTATTACCCCTACTGGCACGGCAGCCTCGAAAACCTGACCGCTGTTTTGAAATATGTTGCGGATACCTACGGCAAATATGTATCGGTCGCCGAGACGTCATATACCTTTACGCTCGATGACAGCGACGGTCATACCAACACGGTGAACCCCAACGAGAACATTACCGACGAAAACCTGCTGTGGGAGTTTTCTCCTCAGGGACAGGCGGACGAGGTGCGCGCAGTCATGAACGCGGTCAACAACGTCGGCGAGAAAGGTCTCGGCGTGTTTTACTGGGAGGGTGCATGGATCACCGTCGGCGATACCACCGGTCTTACCGGAGAAGCCTATGAGAATCGCATCGCAGAGAATCGTCGCCTGTGGGAGACCTTCGGCAGCGGCTGGGCGAGCTCTTTTTCCGCCGAATATGATCCCGACGACGCGGGAAAATGGTTTGGCGGCTCGGCGGTCGACAATCAGACGTTCTTTGACCGTACAGGTAAGGCGACGCCTGCGCTGTCCGTTTTTGATAAGGTACATCTTGAAGAATATCTCGAGGGCGACGCAGATCTTGACGGATATCTGACCATTCTTGACGCGACCGCGATCCAGCGTTATCTGGCAGACTTAACATATCTGAATCCGACGGCGCAGCGCGCGGCTGACATCACCCATAACAACGGAATCGACATCCTCGACGCTACGCGGATCCAGCGGATCCTGGCGGGCTTCGACGATGAAATAGAAAAAGGAGAATAAAGATGACACAATACTACGACAATCAAACCAACAACCGGATCGTCAAAGAGTATTTTAGTTCGGGAGTCGTATTGTTCCGGGCGATCCTCGAAATATTGATGATCGGTGCGCTCATCAGTCTGACGCTCGCGTCCAACTCATTGATCAAGGGACTGTTCGGCACCCTGAGCAGCGTCGGCGTATCCGATTTCAAGACAGTGGATACCGCGGCGGTCAGCTCGATCGTATCCTCAGTGGCTGCGGCGATCCCGATGCTGCTGACAGCGATCGCCTATATTCTGATCTTCGTCAAGAGCCGCAGCGACGCGCCTTACTCACGCCCCGACGCGGGTCTGACGATCCTGAACGTATTTGCGATCCTGCGTCTGGTCGGCGCTGTCGTGTTAACTGTCGTCGTTCCGTTGGCGGTATATCTGGTGATTTCCGGAGTGATAAAAGACACGGACCCCGCCGCATCGAGCTATCATTTCAGCACCTCAGGCGGCACGGTTATGGTTATTTCGACAGCGGTCGCCGGAGTGATCTCGCTGATACTGGCGATCGTGTATAAGCTCTATATCGGATCGATCAATAAGACCGCAAAGAGCAATGAACTCTCGCGCACCGGCGCTAAGGCATGGGGCGTATTCTCTGTGCTGATGGCGATCGAGGCGGCGTTCTCGTTACTCGCGACGGTCGTGCTGCCGATCATCGTCAAGCGGATCCCGGAGTGGGTCGAGGCTTCCGGCGGCGACCGTGAGGCGATAGAAGCAGTCCGCTATCTCGGCGATCACGGTACGGCGATGATGATCCTGATGATCGCAATAGCGACGATCGCCTTTGTGACGTATATTGTCGACGCGGCGATCGCGCTGGGGTATAACCGTCATATTAGAGAAGCGGAATATGAAGCCTATGCGGCGGATCATCCGAGGAATAACGGCCCCTACGGCGACGCGTATTCCGATGATGTACAGTCGCCCGCCGGCTATCGCAGCGATGCAGCTGACGCTTATGCGTCCAACGCAAATCCGTCGGGATATTCCTATGACCGCCCGAGTCGTAAGGATCGCTCCGGCTATGGCGATCGCTTTATCGACGATTGATCAATAATAATGATACCGCCGCAAAGCGTGATGCTCTGCGGCGGTTTTTGTTTGCGTGAATAGTTTATTCTTCCATTTGTTTTCCGAGAAAGGCCGCGGCTGACTGCGCCAGCTTCAGCTCGGTCTCGGTGGGCGTCTGGATGCGCTCGCCTTTGAGCATGACGACCGCTCCGGTGACGTCGCCCGCTGCGATGATGGGGTAGATGACTGCGGCGGCGTGATCCAGCCCCTCGACCGGCTGAACCTCGTCGACTGTGTTGGGATGAGAGCTGTAGCTGCGGCGGCTCTCCATAAAGTTCTCCAAGACGGAAGTCACGCGGCGCTCGAGGTATTCGCGCTTGCTGACACCTGCGGCGGCGATGACATGGTCGCGGTCGCAGATCAGGGTGGGCATCGCGCTGATGCGCGACAGCACATCCGCGTACTGTGCCGCGAATACGGATAGCTCCCCGACAGGGGAATATTTTTTGAAAATAACCTCGCCGTCGGTCGCCGTATATATCTCCAGCGGGTCGCCGTCACTGATAACATTGACAGCAAAGATCCTGTCACAACGGCAGTTTGTATGCTGAACGGCGGTCGTAGCGAGAGGATCGGAATAATCACTCGTGCCGTTGGGGAAGAGGGGACTGCTGAGAATCCCCTCGATATCCGATTTGAGCTTGATGCGGATATGTGTTTCATACACCGTGATTTGATCAACGATCAGTTCAAGATCGCCCTTGTCGAACTTGTTTTTCTCCAGTATCCGCTCAAACAGCCCGACCGCCTTCGGCGCGATCCTGAGCGCTTTGAGGGCGGTCTCGTGCCGTTCAAAGGTCATGCGCTTCTGGTTCTCCAGCCCCTCGATCACGTTCTCGCACTCCGCGATCAAGTCGTCATAGGTGGCTTGGATACTCTCCTCACGCTTCGGATTGCGCGCGATTTCCCGCGCGCATTGGCGCAGATAGATCTTTTTCGATTCTTTCTCGGCGGCGATCCGCTCCTCTAATTCTTCAAGCAGATCTGTATTCTGCTGTTGGTTCTCTTCCTGTCGGGCGATCTCCTCTTCGAGCTTTCCGATCATATCTTTGCAGGTGGTTTTCACCGCTTTCAGGTATTCGCGGATGATGCCGTCAAGCACCTCGACGCGGATGTAGTGACTGGTGCAATGTGATTTGCCCTGCCGATGATAGGTGCCGCAGTGGTATGCCGGGGCGAGATCGGGACGACTGAGCGAGAACATCGGCGCGCCGCAGTCGCCGCAGCGGAGCAACCCCGAGTAGGCGTTCTCATACTTTTTCACCCCGCGGTAGTTGCCTTTGGAGCGGCTCTGCATGAGCTGTCGTGTCTGCGCGAACACCGCCGGCTCAATGATCGCCTCGTGATGACTGAGGAAGATGAGCTGATCTTCCTCGTCGCGCTTGACGTCGTCGCCGTTGATCTTCCTGCGCGTTGTCTTGCCCTGCCGAAGCGTTCCCATATAGAAGTCGTTTTGCAGGATCCCCTGCACGGTGGCGATGCTCCATGCGTTCTTTACTTCTCGGAGATATTCATCGCCTCGCGCCTCGATCCGCGCCCGCTCGCTCATGCGAGGGGTCGGATAATGACAATCGGTCAAATGATTGGCAATCTTGCGATAGCCCCAGCCCTCGTTATACAGGCGATATATCTCCTGAACGATCTGTGCTTCGCTCGGCTCGACCGCAAATGCCATCGTCTTGGTGTTGGTCATCACATAGCCGTAGGGCACGGCGCTGATCCACCTGCCGTCCTGCTGACGGCGGCGAATGACGCTGCGGACTTTTTTGGATGTGTCGGTGACGGGCATTTCGTTCATGAAGAAGTAGATCTGAATCCGCAGCCAGTCGTCATTGGTGGGGTAGTCGATGTTGTCACCGATGGCGATGATCCGTATTCCTTCATCGCGCAAGGCTTCCAGCTCTACCAGGCCCGCGCCGTTGCGGCGGGAGAATCGGGACAGGTCTTTGACGATCAGGATATCGTATTGGTGTTTAAACAGCTTGCGCCTGAGCCGTTGATAGCTCTCGCGCTGTTCAAAGGTGTAGCCCGAGCGGTCGCGATCCTCATAGAAGTCGATTGTCGAGCCGGGGAAGTTCTGCTCCGCGAATTCCTCGATGATTGCCTTTTGGTTCTCGATCGAGGTGTTCTCCTTGTTCAGTTCGTCGTCAACCGAGATACGACAGTACGCCGCGATAGCGAATCTTTCCACGACCATCGCCCTCTCTTTCAAGATTTCTGTTTTCATTTTATCACTCCTTTCCGTTGTGTTACAACAGGATAATGTTTCCAGATATAATGTATATGTAAAGCTGCCTCCTCAAAGGCAGCCTTTGTTCAGGAGGCTTTCGCCGATTCGATTTGTTTTGATTCGGCGCACCGCTTCATCAGCAGATATAGCTGTTCCTCGAGATCACCCTCACCCGATTCGATGATTACGGGCAGGATCTTTCGCTCCCTCAGAAGCGTGAAATCAATTGTCAGGAGTTCGTCGATCCCGTCATCCTCTGCTTCGGAGCGGTTCATCCAATACAACCGTACCGGTCTTTTTCCTCCTTTGCCTTGTATCTTCATCTTTCACCTCGTTCGTATTCGTTCTCAGTTAGTATTTACCATAATCCGGAAAGATACTCATTCATCAGGGTGTTGTATGTTAACTTAGAAAATCCGAAAAGTCAAGGCCTTTTGCGGTGGTTTAGATATTCATATAAGGGTGTCAAAATTTGAGCTGCTAAACCTGCTAAAAGTCAAGAGATTTTCAAAAATAGTTTTTGAGCATA
>CACZAW010000059.1 GCA_902779225.1 uncultured Ruminococcus sp.
CGCGTCGGAATACGGCATGGGATAATGCAGCTCATACCAGCCTTCCGAATCAACTGAGAGGTGCTTGAAATCGTCGCTTTCCAGCAGGGTAACGGTTGCGTCCTCGCCGTTTGTACGGGTGACGGTCAGCGAATTCACGACATAGCCGCGGTTCTTCATCTTGACGGTCAGCATCGTACCGGAATCAACCTGCATACTGTCGCCGGCATCAAGGTACTCTCCGCCGTTCTCCGTATAAACGCGGATTGCGCCCTCTGTGTTGCCTTTGAGCGCGGCAGTCAAATTGTGCTTGTAGGAAGTGTCCTTGTTGGCGAGGATCACAGTAAAGCGGTCGTTTTCATAGGCAGTTTCACTGTTGTCAATCGACTCTGTATCGACCTCGTCGGAGCCTTCGTCGCTGTCGATGCTCACGCCTGCGGCATACTGCGTGTTGCCGTCTGCGACCTTGTATTTGACATAGCTGCTCGCCATTCCCTTTTTGTTGCTGTCATAGCGGCGCATCGGGGTAAGCAGATAGTTATTGCCAGAGCCGTCCGCAGGCAGACAGCCGCTCAGATAGTTATTGATCTTGTTGCCGTTGGCAAGGAAGGCGTTCGGCGCGAACAGCGGCGCGATCGAATCACAGCCGTAGGAGTCGGTCGTTCCGAAGACATTGACGCCGTCGCTCATATCCTTCATCAGGTTGATATAGTCGCAGGTCGGAGTATGAACGTCCTTAAAACCCTTGAGGTTAATCTTGTTCATATAATTGCGAACCTTGAGCGCTTCTGCGTCCATCTTTTCGGGATCGATGATATAGAACACCCTGCTGCCGTAGGTCGAGTGCGTCATCACACGCTTGCACCAGACGGTTTTTCCGATATACTTCGCTTTGCTGATATTTGTATCATCGCGGATATACCATCTGTCGTTATATGCATTTGCGTCATTGACCGCCTCGGACCAGAAATCGTGGCTGCCCTCGTAATCCGTAATCGTCATCGGAACGCTGACAGCGTCCTCGGGCTTCATGTAATCCTCAATGCCCAGCGAGATCCCGCTCGTCGAATCGACGGTGATCTTTGTCCCGAGCATATTGCCTATGTGCTCGTTCACACTGCCGGCATTGGTCATCATCAGGTCATAGAATCTCTGCTGATAACCGTCGTAGCCCTTGTAGGCTTCGCTGTCTTTGCCGTAGTCGGCGGAAGCAGCGAGATACTCTCCCTGCTGGAAGAGGTACTCATTGTACATCATCTCTGTCAAAAGCAGATAAACCAGATGCTTTTCCATCATGCTGTAGACATAGGTGTACTGCTGATGGCTGAACGGATACGCCATATAGGCAAAATAGGCGGCTTTTTCTGTCACGGAACCGCTCTTGTCCAGATTATCGGCAAGCGCCTTGATCATTTTTTCAAAGTTGCCGTTGACCGAGGTGCCGGTAAACATGGTTTCCTTCTTATCGGCGCCGAGCGGGGAATCGCCGGTATACATCAGATAAAAGTTGTCGATCAGACCGTCCAATTCAGTCTGCATCTGATCTTTGGTTTTCTCGCCGGCTATGGCGTCTGTCACATACTGCTTGTACGCGTCAAACGCATTCTTTGCGCCGTAAGTATTGAGGAGCGCTGTCACATCGTTATCCCATTGGGTATTAACAGCCTGCTTGGCGCTTTCTATGATACTTTTGGAGACCATCGAATCCACGATCGAGATGCTGTTATTGATCTGTGTCTCGATCTGATCGAGCTCGTGGAGGATCTCTCTGCACAGCTCCTCTACCTCGGCGATCGCAACCTCGGAGGCGTCCTTAAACACCCAGTCGTTGACAAAGGAGATCGCCGACTCCCAGCCTGTCTTTCCGGATTTACCGGTCGCGTCTGCGGCAGCGTCCAAACCGCAGCTCACGGCGCGCATTCCGATATCATAGGCTTTTTCCATAGCTTTTTCTGCGAAAAAGTTGCCGGTAGGAGCAAGCTCGCGCGATAACTTTTCGAAGAAAGGCACTTTCTCCGGTTCTGCCGACGCGACGGTGATGCCTGCCGTAAAAACAGAGGCGATCAGGCACAGCGCCAAAAGCAGAGATAGACATTTCTTTGATACGTGTTTTAGCATATTATCCCATCCTTTTGGTAAATATGACCATTCAGCCAATAATACTATACAGCAAAAGCTATCATTTATCAAGAGATTTTATACAAATCGTCTGATTTTGTGAATATGAAGTCTGAGGACACGCAAAGGAGAGATAGACACATGGCTGAGATCACAAAGCTCTGGATAGCGGACAAAATGAAGGATCTGATGAAGCAAAAGCCGATCGACAAGATCCGCGTAACGGAGATCTGCCGGGCGCCTGAGATCGAACGCCCGACCTTTTACTACCATTTCAAGGACAAGTACGATCTGGTGGCGTGGATCTTCTTTCAATCCGCGAATCAAACGGATGTGGTGTCGCTTGAGTCAGCAGCTGAAAGTATGAAGCGGATGAAGCAGGACTTCATCTTCTACAAGCGCGCGTATGAGGACTCCTCCCAAAACGCGCTGTGGGCGTATATGCTCGAATACTTTGTACAGCGCTATGAAAAGATTGCAAAAGAAAAGCTGCATACCGATGTGCTCGATACACAGCTTAGATTCAGTATTCGCCACTATTGCTACGGGTCTGTGGGCATGACAAAGGAGTGGCTCTTATACGACAACACCACCTCCGCAGAAGTAGTGGTCGAAATGATGTTCAACTCCATGCCGAAAGAGCTCTGCACCTGCCTGCTATCCAAATAATCAAGAAACCGTCTTACCGCGAGTGAGGCGGTCAATTTTTTATCATGCGTATTCACACGAATCGACTGATTTTCAGTCGTGTTTTAATGCTTCGGCAAGGTGCAGACGATCTGCAATTTGTCATCATCGACAATCTTCGCCTTGATGGTTCCGTTATGCTTTTCGGTGATGGCTCTTGCTACCGACAATCCGATACCGAAGCCGCTGGTTTCTTCCTTGGAGCGGGATTCGTCGCCGCGGTAGAAGCGGTCGAACAGGTGCGTCAGGGCTTCCTCGCTCAACGGCTCCTTCATGGCGTTTTCTGTTTGGAAAATGATGTTCTTTCCCGATTGACGGAGCGACACATGGATATCGCTGTCCTCGGGTGCATACTTGACGGCGTTCTCACACATGATACCGACGAGCCTTCTGATCGCCGCCTCGTCGCCGGAGAATGTCAGTTCATCTTCCGCGTTGACGATCAGATTTTTGCCGTTGAATTCCGCCATGCCGATGAACGGATCGGTATCGCGCGGGGTCAGTTCATCCGCCCAGTGCGCCGTACCGAGGCTGCCGCCGAGGATATAAAAGGGGTGATCGCATACCGCATACAGCAGTTCGGCAGGGATATCGTTGCCGAGGACGAGCAGCCGCGGCTGCATTTTCTTCAGATAACTTTCATCAAATCTTAACAGCGCTGTTTCCAAAAACCATTTGAGTTCAAAGAGATTGCTGTTTTCCGTTTCGATCCTGCTGATCGTTTCTGTCGCTTCATTTTTGAAGCCGTTATGCTCCGTAGGTTTCATAGTATTCCACCGTTGCGCTCTCTGCTTTGGAGCGTCCTTTCATACATCTCGGGCTGACGAGCGAGCAGTTGTGCCTGCACCCGCCGCATATCATGGTCGAGAGAAATTCTGTGAGGGAAGGTGCGTCGCCGCCGGACTGTTCTTCCGGTTCAGGCTGCCATTGTGCATCATTATCGTCATCCTGTGACGCTTCTTCCTCGTAGTATTCTTCTTCCGGAGCTTCTGTCACTTCTTCTGCCACAAGCTCGGTCGGCATCTCTTCCGGATCGACTGTTTGCGCCTGATACTGCATAAACAATTCCGTCGGCGATACTGTAGGAGCAGCAGTTGCAGGCTGTGTCGCCTGTACAACTGCGGTCGGTTCCGTCTTCTTCCAATCACCCGCGATCAGCGCGGCGGGATCATTCATCACCGCGAACGGCTGCTTGATCAGCGCATAGGCAAAAAAGACGCCGACCGTCCCCGCCGCAAATCGCTTCAATATCTTATCTCTCATAAGAGCCACCTCCTGTGCTATGCCTGTATTGTAATCGGTGAACCTAATATGAAACTAAAAAATAAGCCCGCGTTATGTGAACACTGTGTGAAACTTGTACTCAGAATCTGTAACGGAATATCTAAACCCGGCAAACGAAAACAGCGGGGATGACAATCGTGTCATCCCCGCTGAGGTTTATCTGTCTATATTCTGTACGATATTCCGTTCAGGTTCCTCTGTTATCCTCCGAGAAGCTCTGCTAAACTTCGCGGAACATTCTGAGAGCTGTTTCATAGTAATACCGTTCCACATTGGCTATCGCTTCTTCGATACTTTCCGCGATATCAGACAACGCGATCAGTTTGGTGATACCGAAGTTCAGCAATTGTTCCGCGCCTTCGCCAAGTGAACCGCACAGTCCGATCACAGGGGCGCCCTTCGCTTTAGCGTGCAGTCCGACGCCCTGCATGACCTTGCCGCAGACTGATTGAGAATCCGCTCTGCCCTCGCCGGTGATCACAAGGTCAGCTCCGATAATCAGATCATCAAACCGAATCAGGTTCAGCACCGTTTCGATACCCGAGTGCATGGAAGCGTTCAGAAAGACTTTCAACGCTGCGCCTAAACCGCCTGCGGCTCCCGCGCCTTCGACCGTATCGCAATCGATCCCGAATTGCCGGCGGATCACATCGCGGTAGTTTTGCATACCGTTTTCGAGCAGTTCCAACGTATCGGGAGTTGCTCCTTTTTGCTCGGCAAAGGTATATGTCGCGCCGTTCTCTCCGCATAACGGATTCTTCACATCACAGAGAACGGTGATCGTGGTGCTAGACAATCTCTTATCCAAACCGCCAAGATCGATCTCCGATACGTCAGACAGATCTCTGCCGCAGCCGGTCAGCTCTCCCCCATTTTGATCGACGAACCTTGCTCCCAGCGCTCGCATACACCCCATACCGCCGTCACTGGTTGCAGAGCCGCCGATCGCGATATATATGTCACGACAGCCGCGGTCGAGCGCGTCGAGGATCAATTCGCCTGTACCGTAGGTGGTCGTATTCATCGGATCCCGCTGTTCTTTGGGAACAAGCGTCAGCCCTGACGCTGCCGCCATCTCGATGACAGCTTTATTGTCGGCGATACAGTACGCAGCCTGTATACGGTTCATCAAGGGATCGTGGACATCTGCTGTGACTTTTTTACCGTTCAAAGCGTCACACACCGCATCGACCGTACCCTCGCCGCCGTCCGCAACAGGTATGCTGATGCATTCGCATTCACCAAACACCTCATGCGCGGCTTTTGTCAGCAGTTCTGCGGTTCTTCTGCTCGACAAACTCCCTTTGAAGCTGTCCGAGGCAAATATCAATTTCATGCTTTGCTCCTTATTCGACTTCGGGCTTGCCGAGCTTCTTGCGGTCATATACCTTTTTGCTCTTAACGACTCTGGTGGTTGGTTTCAAGCCGTTCCAGTCCCGCCGTTTGCGGGCATGGAACTTGCGCTGTTCTTTTTTGCTTTGCTTTTTCAGCGGTATAACTTTCATGGTCTTTTATGCGCAATAGCTCTTGATACACGCGCTGACAAAGGCAGCCGTGCCATCGCCGTGCTTGTCGATATTCTTCGTGAAGCGTTCATCGGCAACGTACATCTGTCCGAGTCCCGAGAGGATCTCATAGGTGCAGGTAAACATCCTGTCGGTGATAAACTGCTCTAGCTTCTCGACCTGACGGCGCGCCGGATCATCACCCGGTGCAACTCCGTTGCCCTTCAACTCTGCGAAGCCTGCCATGATCGCGTCCATCCCCGCAGATACCTCGCTCCAATCGGCCAAGTCATAATCCGCAGTACGACGCTCGCTCTCATTGTAAGCCTTGGTATCGCCCCAGCGCTCGCGGACTTCTTTTGCATATTGATGATTCATCTTTATCTTTTGTTTCTTATCCGTCATGATGTACTCCCATATGCTTTTTTCGTAGTGAATTATAACACATCCATTCTTTTGACACAATAGGAGCGGTATAAAAATATGTCAGATAAAACACCAGAACATCACTGACGACCAGCGTCGCGATAATCAGTAAAGCGGCGATCTCAGATAATAAGAAAACACCGCGGATATCAAAAGAATCAGCAAAGAGTACGATCCTTCCTCAAAGCCTTTGAATGACGCCGCTCTGAACTCTGCATACATTTGAGAGTACTCATGCAGTATCCGCCGAAAAGGCATGAAAAACGCCTCCGAAACATCTCTGTTCGGAGGCTTCATTTCTTAAATCCAATTTATGAACTTTGTAATAACAGGATCACACCTTATGAAATGAAAGGATCAGAAAGGTACAGTAAAAATCAGATCCGCGTCACGGCATTACAAGCTCTCTTTTAACACCTGAATAACCTCATCCCTGGTCAGCGTTTTATACCCGCCGCCGAGGATGATCGTTCCGTCTGCGATACCGTCGAGCATATCTTCGGTTGCGCCTAATTCGCTGATCGAAAGCGCAACGCCGATCTGCTTCATCCATCCTTCCAAGGCTTCAAGACCTTCGGTCGCGATCTGTTCATCAGTTTTACCCTCGGCGCTTACGCCCCAAACTTCTGTTGCAAAACGTTTGAACTTAGCTAGTCCGTAGGGCAGGATCATGCGGTAGTACGGCAGAGATACCGCGGCGAGAGTCATGCCGTGGGTCGCATCGGTATACGCGCCGACAGACTGCCCGATCATGTGTACCATCCAGTCGGTGGACTTACCGCGTGAAATCAGAGTGTTGAGCGCCCATGTCGCCGTCCACATGATGTTGGAACGCGCTTCATAATCCTCGGGGTTATCAACAGCGATCAAAGAGCTGTGAACGACAGACTTCATCAGCGCTTCCGCGATATAATCGCTGGTGTTATCGTCTTCACCGGAGAAATACTGCTCACAGATATGGTTGAAGATGTCGTAAATACCCGCGACCATCTGGCGCTTGGGCAGGGTCATGGTGTACTTCGGATTCAGGATAGAGAACTTCGGCATGACGTCGTCGCCGAACACATGACCGATCTTGAGCTTTTGCTCATGATTGGTGATGACCGCGCCGCCGTTCATCTCGGAGCCGGTACCCGCCATCGTCAGCACACAGCCGACAGGAACGATCTCACAGTCCGGTTCCTCAAAACGAATATAATACTTATCCCACGGATCGTCGTCGCAGTGAACGGACACGGAAACCGCCTTCGCGTAGTCGCAGCAGGAACCGCCGCCGACCGCCAACAGGAAGTCAACATGGTTTTCCCTCGCTATGCGAACGCCCTCACGCAGCTTTTCGACTGTCGGATTGGGCATAACGCCCGCGTCCTCAACAATGGTTTTCCCGTTGCTTTTGAGGATCGCAACGATCTCGTCATACAGACCGCTTCTCTTGACGGAACCGCCGCCGTAGATCAGCTGAACGGTCTTTCCGTATTTAGGTAACTCCTCGTTGAGGAAGCTCAGCGCTTCATCGCCGAAATAGAGCTTGGTTGGATTGTGATAACTGAAATTGCCTAACATAAATCAACCTCCGTTTTTTATTATCTTGAATTATACCACATCTGTCCTTTCAACACAATACATTGCAAGGGATAAGTTAATTCTTTTTAAGAATTTTCAATTATTTCTCGAATCCTATCTGACATTATACTCGAGACTTGCGCAATAAGATTGACTTTGTATATAATTCTGTAAAAGAATAAACGTCTTAATTATTTGTGATTGTCTGTGATTTTTTGTCCATATCTGCGTAACCGTTAAATCATAGTATTATAGCTTTAAATAGTTAAAATGAAAAGACTTTTTCGAAAAAAGGAATATTCTGATTCAAAGCGCAGAAGCAAGCGCTGCAGCGCCGCCACGAATTCAAGTTGCCGAAGCGATCAGGCTCCAACAATCGAGGACAGGAAATGTCTCAATTCATTATTCATCGTGTCCCAATCTGCTTAATCAAATCTAACTGAAAACCGCACTCGCTATTCGAGTGCGGTTTGTTAATTATGTTTTTCTCTTGTACATATTCTTTATGCTACTGGTTGTCCGATCGGGTATGATACATCAAAGTCGGCGAGATAGCGCTGGATCGCGGTCGCTCCAAGAAAAGATCCGATTCTCTGTCGAAAACGACGGCAGCCATATTCCCGACGAATTAAAGGATAAGATCTGGACAGAGGCTTTCACGACCTATCCCGACAGTTCAGAGAACTCCGGGCTCGGGCTGTATATTGTCAAAGAGATCGCCTTGATTGAGCATACGCAGTGCGGCTTTGACAATACCGAAACAGGCGTGCGGTTCCGGTTCGATTTCATCGACTACCCAGATAGCACGAAATAAGCCTCGAAAAGCAGTCCGAAAGCAAGGCAATAGCCGTCTTGAAAACAGTATAAAACAGCCTCCGAAACATCACTGTTCCGGAGGCTCCGCGGTTTTTGCCACTGTTATCTGTGCTTCGATTTTCGCCAGTGTCTCTTCATCGTGAATATCGAACTTGTTGATCAGACAGGTTGTGCCCTCATAACAATTATCGGAGATAATCCGATTTATCTGTCGTTGGGGATCGGCTTTCCGATTTCATAGGGAATAGCGATTTTAGCAAGATATCTTTGGATCAGTGTTGCGTCAAGGATATCAATTCCGTCTTGAGCGATATCGCCGCGTTCTTCAACAATCGCAGGGTTCGGTACCACAAAAGAAGCTAAGTATCTTTGGATGACGGTCGCGTCGA
>CACZAW010000060.1:0-1234 GCA_902779225.1 uncultured Ruminococcus sp.
TCGCCCTCTTTTACCCATCCGAGCTTTCTCAGCGGCAGGTTGATGAGCCAAGCCAGCACCGCCGGCAGGACGATACAGATCAGCGCCAGACCGACCCAGTCCATCACGGTCGGGGCGATCGCCTTGACGCCCTCGACAGCAGGCGTATACCATCCGGTGATCACACCGATGGGGCCGCACAGTCCGCAGGTACCCATGCCAGAGTTGACCGCTACGCCGTTCATCTCTAAGCGGAACACACAGGTCGCGATCGGGCCGGTGATCGCCGAAGCGAGGGTCGGTGCAATCCAGATGCGCGGGTTCTTCATGATATTCGGCATCTGCAGCATCGAGGTACCCAACCCCTGACTGACCAGTCCGCCCCAGCGGTTCTCCCTGAACGAGATCACCGCAAAGCCGACCATCTGCGCACAGCAGCCCGCGACGGCAGCGCCGCCCGCAAGCCCTGTCAGACTCAGCGCGGCACAGATCGCCGCCGAGGAGATCGGCAGGGTCAGCGCGATACCGACCAGCACCGATACGGTCACGCCCATCAGGAAGGGCTGCAGCTCGGTCGCGGATTTGATCAGCCCGCCGAACGCGTTCGCCGCGTCGCCGATAGGCTTTGCGATCAACGCCGCAAGACCAACGCCGACTAAGATGGTCACAGCCGGGGTCACGAGGATATCGATCTTTGTTTCCTTGCTGACCGCCTTACCGAACTCAGCCGCGATGATCGCGATGATCAGCACCGCCAGAGGGCCGCCCGCGCCGCCTAAGGTGTTTGCGGCATAGCCGACCGTCGCCAGCGAAAACAGCACCATCGGATCCGCCTTCAGCGCATAGCCGATCGCTACCGCCATCGCCACACCGGAGACATCCTTGGTATAGCCGCCGATCTGCGAGAGGAATTCGATCCCCGCAAGGTTGCCGATCGTTCCGATGATCGTGCCGATCAAGAGCGAGCAGAACAAGCCCTGCGCCATCGCGCCGAGCGCGTCGATACCGTAGCGTTTGAAGCTGATCTCAATATTTTTGCGTTTCAAAAACGCCTTGAATTTAGCCAATTTACTCACCTGATTCACTAATATGTCATTGCGAGGCTCCTAAGAGCCGTGGCAATCTCAACCTAATTAAAATCGTCATTGCAAGGCTCCCCCACCGGGGTCCCCGCAACGCCCCGCGTTGTGGGGAGAGGAGGAGCGGCGAAGCGATACGGGTGCGGTCACGCCTGACCGTACCCAATAAGCGCAGC
>CACZAW010000060.1:1257-11608 GCA_902779225.1 uncultured Ruminococcus sp.
AACAAAAACCCTTTTGTCAATCGAGTTTGGACAATGCTGATGTTTTGTACAACTGTACGCTGACACACCGTCCAAAATTCAGCAAAAATGAAGGGCTGTTATTCGACAACAGCCCTATCATCATTATTTCACATTCGCTGTCGCGACGACGTCGACGCCGGTTCCGGCGGCGTCCTCGATCAGCACGTCGCCGATCCCGATCGGAGCATTGACACACGCCTTGTTGATTGCATCCATCACCTCGGCGATCTTCGTCTTCGGGATATCCTGCGCGGTCTTGCACGACACGCGCTCCTTGCTCCCGCCGGCCACCTTGACGGTCGAGGTCACGATCCGCGTCGGGTTGCTGACCTCTTTTTCGGCATAGGTCTTGCCGCGCGGGCAGGTATAGCCGCTGACTGAGGTCACTGTCTCTCCATCCAGCTCGACCGTCACCCGACATCCCATCGGACAGCCGATACAAATCAATTCTCTTTTTTCCATCATGATCGCTTCCCTATTCCTTCTCTATCCTCACCGTGATCGTTTTCAGATCGGGATAGGACGCAAGCTTCTTTTTCTGCAAGATCACCTGCTCCATCTCGCCCGGCGTGAGGATACGCTTCTTTTGATGCTGAACCCGCTCATCGTCAAAGTAGACGCTGACATACGCATCCTTGAATACGTCGCCGACGCGGAATCGGACGGTCAGCAGATCGTCCATGCGGTCGGGATCGACCGTTGACGGCACCGTATAGCGCGCGCCCTGCTCCGCTTTCAGACGGATCATGTTTCCTTTACTTTCGCCGATCAGTCCCGCGACATATTTCGCGGCGGTCTGACCCGCCTTTTTTGCTTCCTCGGACACATAATCCACCAGATCGTGCACATGAAGAACGTTGCCGCAGGCAAACACGCCGGGGATGTTGGTTTCAAGGCTCTCGTTGACGACGGGGCCTTTTGTCACCGGCGAAAGCTCCACCCCTGCCGAAACGCTCAGCTCGTTCTCCGGGATCAGCCCGCAGGAGCGCAGCAGCGTATCGCAGGTATAGCGTTCCTCGGTACCGGGGATCGGCTTGCTGTTTTCGTCCACCTTGGCGATCGTCACAGCGGTGATATGCTCTTTTCCCTCGATATCCACGACGGTATGACTGAGCTTCAGCGGGATCCCGAAGTCGTCCAGGCACTGCACAATATTGCGCTTGAGTCCGCCGGAATACGGCATCAGCTCCGCGACCAGCTTCACCTTTGCGCCCTCCAGCGTCATGCGGCGCGCCATGATCAGCCCGATATCGCCCGAGCCGAGGATGACGACCTCTTTGCCGGGCATATAGCCCTCGATATTCACGAGCCGCTGTGCCGTACCCGCCGAGAAGATGCCCGCCGGCCGATAACCGGGAATATTCAGCGCCCCGCGCGGACGCTCGCGGCAGCCCATCGCGAGGATGACCGCCTTAGCCTGTATCAGAAACATCCCGTCCTCGCGGTTCATCGCGGTCACGACGCGCTCGGATGAGATATCCATCACCATGGTGTTGAGCTTATATGCGATCTGTAAGTCATTGACCTGCCTGATAAACCGATCGGCATACTCCGGGCCGGTCAGCTCCTCCTTGAAGGTGTGCAGACCGAAGCCGTTATGGATGCACTGGTTGAGGATGCCGCCCAGCTCATTATCTCACGATAGCGGAATCGCCGCCGCTTTTTGTCACCTGTTCCATGGGGATCCCCAGCTCGCGCACGAGGATATCCATGACCTTGGGGCTGCAAAAGCCGCCCTGACATCTGCCCATGCCCGCGCGTACGCGGCGCTTCACGCCGTCGAGCGAACGCGCGCCTAGCGGCCGGCGGATCGCGTCGATGATCTCGCCCTCCGTGACCGACTCGCACCGACAGATGATCGTCCCGTAGGCGGGCTCTTTCTTGATCAGCTCGTTGCGCTCCTCCAAGCTCAGCTCAGAGGGATCCAATATATCCCTGCGCGTCGCGACAAAGTCCGCTTTCTCGCTCAGCGCCAGTTTGTCCTGTATCAGACCGGCGATATATTCGCCGATCGCGGGAGCCGACGACAGCCCGGGCGACTGGATGCCCGCGCAGTTATAGAAGCCCTCCGCGTCGGGAGCCTCCCCGAGGATAAAGTCCGTTCCTTTTTCTCTCGCACGCAAGCCCGCAAAAGAGGTGATCACCTGTCTGGTCGGCAGATCCTTAATGCTGATCGCCGACTTCTCGGTCACCTCGGCAATCGCCGCAGCGGTGGTCGCGGTGCATTCCTTGTCCTCGATATCTACGGCGGTCGGCCCTACGATAGTATTGCCGTGGACGGTCGGCGTCACCAGAACGCCCTTGCCCAGCTCCGTCGGCAGTTGGAACACCGTATGGCGCACATAGCCCTGCACCGTGCGGTCGAGCAGGATATAGTCGCCGCGGCGGGGAATGATCTCCAGCTTGCGCTCACTGACCATATTGTTCATCTCGTCGGCATAGACGCCCGCGGCATTGACGACGGTCTTTGTCACATACGCGCCGTCATTCGTGACGACCCGCCATCCGTTTTCGGCTTTCTCAATAGTCGTGACCTGCGTGTTCAGTTTGAATTCCACGCCGTTTTCGCAGGCGTTTTCCGCCAGCGCGATCGTCAGCTTGAACGGACAGATGACGCCCGCCGTCGGCGCCAGCAGCGCCGCGACGACGCCGTCCGCGATATGCGGCTCCATCGTCAGCAGCTCGTCGCGGTATACGACCCTGAGCCCCGGCACCCCGTTCTTCTCGCCGCGCTCCTTCAGCTTTTCCAACTCGGCGATCTGCGCCTCGTCGGTACAGACCGTCAGCGAACCGATCCGCTTGAACGGCACCTCCAGATCACGGCATAGCTCATCCATCATTTCGTTGCCGCGCACATTGAACCTTGCTTTCAGCGTGCCGTTTTTCGCGTCGTAGCCCGAGTGGATGATCGCGCTGTTCGCCTTGGAGGTTCCCGCGCATACATCCTCATTCTTTTCGATCACCAGAACACGCGTGTTCAGTTTACTTAATTCTCTTGCAACGGAACAGCCTATAACGCCCGCTCCGATTATGATTACATCAAACATTGTTTCAACTCCAAAGAAATTCTGTCATTCCGAGGAGAGCGACCAAGCTCGACGTGGGAATCCCCTTGTCATTACGACCGGTTGCAGTCGGAAGGGGATTGCCACGGGCTGAAGCCCTCGCAATGACAACTATCATTTTGACCAACTCATCACGGCTTTAACCGCTTTTTTCCATCCTTCCAATTCTACAGCTCGCTGATCATCGTCCATATCCGGAGCGAAGCTCCGATCAAGGCTCCAATACCGCTTTACGTCGTCCTTGTCCTGCCAGAAGCCTACCGCCAGTCCGGCGAGATACGCCGCGCCCATCGCGGTCGTCTCGACACATACCGGCCGATGCACCGGCGCGTTCATGATATCCGCCTGGAACTGCATGAGGAAGTTGTTCATGCTTGCGCCGCCGTCGACCTTCAGCGCACTCAGCTTAATGCCCGAATCCGACTCCATCGCGCGCAGAACATCGTTGGTCTGGAACGCGAGCGACTCGAGCGTCGCGCGGATCAGGTGATATTTATTCACACCGCGGGTCAGTCCGACGATCGCGCCGCGGGCATAGGGATCCCAGTAGGGCGCGCCCAGTCCGGTGAATGCCGGCACGACATAGCAGCCCGCCGTATCCTTGACGCGGGTCGCAAAGTATTCCGAGTCGGGCGAGCCGTCGATCAGCTTCAATTCATCCCTGAGCCATTGGATCGCCGCGCCCGCAACGTATACCGAGCCTTCCAGCGCATAGTTCACCTTGCCGTCCAGACCCCACGCGATCGTCGTCAGCAAGCCGTTTTCGGAAAAGACAGGCTTCTCGCCCGTATTCATCAGCATAAAGCAGCCGGTGCCGTAGGTATTCTTTGCCTCGCCCTCGGTAAAGCAGGTCTGTCCGAACAGCGCCGCCTGCTGGTCGCCCGCCGCGCCCGCGATCGGGATCGCGCCGCCGAAGAATTCGGGATCGCTCTCACCGTAAACACAGCTCGAGGGCTTCACCTCGGGCAGCATCGACGCGGGGATATCCAGCTCCTTCAGGATATCCTCATCCCAACGCAGGGTATTGATATTGAACAGCATCGTACGCGACGCGTTCGAATAATCCGTCACATGGATCCTGCCCTTGCTCAGCTTGAACATCAGCCAGGTATCGACCGTGCCGAAGAGCAGCTCTCCCCTCTCGGCACGCGCGCGCACACCCTCGACGTTCTCGAGGATCCAGCGCACCTTGGTAGCGGAAAAATACGGGTCGATGACCAATCCGGTCTTGCGCTTATAGCTCTCGGTCAAGCCCTTTTTGATCAGACCGTCGCAGTAGTCGGCGGTACGTCTGCACTGCCACACGATCGCGTGACTGACCGGCTGACCTGTCGTCTTATCCCAGACGATGGTCGTCTCGCGCTGATTGGTGATGCCGATAGAGGCGATCTCGTCATAGGTCGCGCCGATCTTCCGCATCGCCTCGCGCGCGACGCTGAGCTGACTCTGCCAGATCTCATTCGCGTCATGCTCGACCCAACCCGGCTGAGGGAAATACTGGGTGAATTCCTTTTGCGCCATGCTGCAGATCCGGCCTTGGATATCAAACAGGATACAGCGGTTGCTGGTGGTGCCGGAATCCAGCGCCATCACATATTTTTTCATCAAAAAGCCTCCTTAAATCCGGCTCCCTCTGAAAAGAGAGCTGTCGCGAAGCGACTGAGGAATTGTATCGTTATCCGAGCGTGACATACGTCACGCGAGTTTCCTGATTCATCCTTCTCGCAGTACGCAAAGGTCATCTTCTTATCCTTGCATCCAGTATAGCATATATTCTCTCCGAAGTACACCACAAAAATCATAATAAACAGGAAAAATCCGCGAGCCGAAGCCCGCGGATCGAAACTATATCTTATGCTGATGCTTAAGCCTGTGTTACGTTCAGGTCGTTGTCGACGTTGATGGTCATGTTGACGGGGATCTTGACGCCGTCGGCGGTGAAGTAGTAGAGGGTCACATTGGCGGTGCCGGGGGTCACGCCGTAGAACTGGAAGTCATACTGCTGTGCGTTGAAGTTGTAGTCGCAGCGGAGGACAAAGTTCGCGTTGTCGGTGTTGTAATCCCAATCAAAGCCGTAAGAGGTCTTGCCGTTCGCGTAGAAGTGGAGCGGGGTGCCGGTAACTGCGGGAGCCTGACGCTTGGTGTCGATGTAGATGCGATCGCCGTTGACGACCTCGATCTTATCCTGCTCCTGCGGCTGAGTTGCATTCTCGGCTGCGGCTTCATTGTTGTTATTGTTCTCATCCTTCGGCTGCTCGTTGTATTCGGGGGTCTCATTGGTCTCGGGAGCCGCATTTTCGTTCTCTTCCTCAGGGATATGCTCCTCGTGCTCTGCTGCTTTCTCGCTGAGCTGGCTGACGGGACGGTTCTCCGCCTTTGGTGCAGCGGTGGTCGTGGTGACCAGCGGCTTTGCTGCAGCGGGCTTAGCGTGGTTGTTGGCGACGCCGACGATAACGGCGCTTGCGCCTGCGACCAGTACCAGCACTAACGCGACGACGGAAACGATGATTCTCTTTTTCTTAGCGGACGCCTTCTTTCTGGCGGTGATGATTCTTGCTCTTTCGGTTGCTCTCTCAGCGGTTCTTCTGTTCATGTTCATGTTTCTGTTGGTCATTGTAATCTCCTCCTGACTGTTTTTGATTTGGGAACTTGTTTGTTTCCCTTGACTGTGACTAAAGTATAGCAGACCGACTATAACAAAACCCTTACAAAAATCTGTTGTTTTTAAAAAAATATAAAAAATTTTAAAATCCGCCTGTCTAAAAAGAATTTCATCATATATGATCAGCCGGCTTCCAAGGCTCCCTTTGGGAAAGGGAGCTGAACGCGACTGATGGATCGTATCAATGGAACAGACACGCGCGCCGGGGCTTTGCCCCTCCTCGGCATGACAACGCAAACGAAAACTGCATTAATCGGTGGTAATTTGAAAGGTATGTTTTTCTACAACCTAAAAAAATCCGCAGAGCAAATCGCCCTGCGGATCGCTTATTATTCTTATATAGAATTATAACTGCAATCTGTACACATAATCATCCATATAATAGCCGTGACCGATATCGTTCTTCTCACTGCAGATGCGTACAAATCCCAGTTTTTCATAGATTGCCGTCGTCGCGTTGTACTTGTTGACGTTCAGCTCGATCGCGTTCATCCCGCACTGTTTTGCCTCGTCGGCGACAAAATTGATGATCCCGCGTCCGAAGCCCCTGCCGCGCATATCCGCGCGCAGATAAAACTTGCTCAGATACATCGCGCTCTCGATCGGATAAAAGCAGATAAAGCCGATATCCTCGCCGCCGTATCGGACAAAAAACCAGCGTTTTCCTTCTTCAAGCTGTTCACCGATCGCCTCGGGCGACAAAAACAACGCGATCATATAATCGTTTTGACCGTCGACCAGCAGCGGATCGTAATACTCCTTCCAGATCAGCTTGGCAAGCGCCGCCATCTCGCCGATCCGCTTTGCATTCCCCGCCCGCAGTTCTTCAAATTGCAATTCCATCATATCACCTTCCGTATCGGATTATAGCAAAAAATGACCGAAATGTCCATATGATACGCCGGATAATATACCCGCTGCCTCGTCCGCCATCTTTGCGCGGTTTCCATTGAAAAGCTATAGACAGTCCCGCGCCTGTCTGGTATAATACAAATAACAACATCGGGAGGCAGATTATGGACTACAGAAAATTCAACGAAAAGTATTATATCAGATTGGACAAGGACGACGAGATCATCGCCTCTTTGACCGAGGTCTGCGCGCGCGAAAACATCACCGCGGCGCAGATAAACGGCATCGGCGGCTGTGAAAAGGCGGTCGTCGGCGTATTCGACCTTGACAAGAAGGAATATAACCGCGAGGAGGTCGCCGCCATGCTCGAGCTGATCTCTCTCGACGGCAACGTCACCGTTTATGAGGACAAGCCCTATATCCACGCCCACGCGACCTTTGCCTATCGCGGCGCTGACGGCAGACCTGCGATCCTCTCCGGTCATCTGCTGGAGGCGGTCATCGGGCTGACCGGCGAGATCATCCTCACCCCCGCCGACGGCGTCATCACCCGCAAATACATCAAAGAGCTCGGCATCCGCATCTGGGATTTTGCATAAGGAGCGGCGTATGATCTACATCGGCTGTCACCTGAGCGTGACAAACGGCTATGAGGCGATGGGCAAAACCATGCTGGGCTTCGGCGGCAACACCTTTGCCTACTTCACCCGCAATCCGCGCGGCGGCAAAAGCAAGGATATCATCCCCGAGGACGCGGCGGCGCTGAACCGCTTGCTGAAAGAGAATCGCTTCGGCAACACGGTCGCCCACGGCAGCTACACCATGAACCTCTGCGCGTCCAATGAAACCACCCGCGCCAACGGTTGGGAGATGCTGCAAAAGGATATCGAGCGGATGGCGAGCTTCCCCGACAGCTATTATAACTTCCATCCCGGAGCGCACACCGGTCAGGGCGTTGAAAAAGGGATCGAGCTGATCGCCGACGCGCTCAACGCTGTCCTGACGCCCGAGACGCCGAACGTCATCCTGCTGGAAACGATGGCGGGCAAGGGGAGCGAGGTCGGCGGCTGCTTTGAAGAGCTGCGCGCGATCATCGACCGCGTGACGCTCAGCGAAAAAGTCGGCGTGTGCTTTGATACCTGCCACACATGGGACGCAGGCTATGACCTCGTCGGCAACCTCGACGGCGTATTGCAGCGCTTCGACGATATCATAGGGCTGGAAAAGCTGTACGCCGTCCACTTTAATGACAGCAAAAATCCCTGCGGCTCTCACAAGGATCGCCACGAAAAGCTGGGACAGGGCTTCATCGGCATGGATGCGATGAAGCGTATCGCCCTCCACCCCGCGCTCCAAAACAAGCCCTTCATCCTCGAGACCCCTAACGACGACGCCGGCTACATCAAAGAGATCCAAATCGTAAACGATTGGATGAAAGAATAACGCAAAAAGGGGCTGTCGCATTAAGAAAACGATAGCCCCCCTAACTTGTGTCATCCTGAGCAAAGCGAAGGATCTTAAAGTGCCATTTTTCAAATAGATTACATCTTATAGGTGTAATATCACGGAAAAGTCAGCACTTTCAGATTCTTCGGCGATGCCTCAGAATGACATTTTTTATTTTGCGACAGCCCTTTTATATCCTGATATTGACCAGATGCGCGATCGACGGGATCGTCTGCTTTTGCAACACGGTCGTCGGGCTGAGCAGCGCGCCCGTCGCAACAAATAAGATATTACGGTATCGGCGCGCGCAAACATTCCTGAGGATATGCCCGCACAAAACGGATGCACAACATCCGCAGCCGGAGCCTCCGGCATGGATATCCTGCGCCTTATCAAAGATCATCACGCCACAGTCCTTGTGCTTCGGCGCGATATCGACGCCCTTTTCGAGCATCAAGTCATACAGCAGGCGCGATCCGACCCGCCCCAGATCGCCGGTAAAGATCGCGTCATAATCATACACATCCGTATTCGTCGAGGTCATAAACCGATAAATGGTGTCCGCCGCCGCAGGAGCCATGGCGGCGCCCATATTGTTTTGATCGGTGACGGCTAAATCGGTGATGATCCCGGCTCTTGCGGCGCGGATATACGGCATATGCGTATTCGGCAGCACGGTGTGTCGATGATCCTTTCCCTTGTGATCCGCCCGCTTATCGGATTTTACTTTTTCGCTGTCCGCCTCGACCACACACGCGCCAGAGCCGGTGACTGTCCACTGTGCTGTCGGCGGACGCTGTGAGCCGTACTCCAGCGGCATCCGATACTGGCGCTCGGCAGTACAGTAATGGGACGACGCCGCACACACCGCCCTGAGCGCCGCGCCGCTCTCTACGGCGATCGCCGACATCATCAGCCCCAGCGCCATCGACGTATGGATGGATTTGCCGAGCTGGATTTGATTCTTGCGCCCGAAAGCCTGCGCGATGACGACGCCCGCGCCGATGCTGACGCCCGTGAACAGATTGATGATGGCCGAGGTCAGGAACACGCTGGCCCCGACAGCCGCCGAAGCCTCCGCGCCCAAGAAGTTGCTGACAAACAGGATATCGACGGTAGTATAGAGCTGCTGAATCAGGCTGGCTCCCAGAAGAGGCAGCGCGAACATCAGCAGTTTCCTGGCGATAGGGCCATTGGTCAAATCAAGCGTTTTAGCCAATATAATCTCCTACAACCTTTACTTCACCTTTTCCGGCAGCGCATGGGTATGCACATGGTCATGCGGGGCCTGCGGCACATAGCCTTCAGGCAGTTCCGCATACGCGCAGAGCACGCGGCCCGGCGTAATGGACAGCGCCGGCGTCATATAGAGCATCACGCCGCTGAATTTGGCGCGGAACTCTTCCTGCTTCTCGCCGAAGAAGTCAGTGGTGTAGCCCAAGAGCTCGCCTTTCTCGATCATCTCGCCGCAGTGCTTTTGGTGGAACCAGCAGGCCGGCTTGTCGGCCTCCAGATACTCGATATTGGTCAGTTCCTGCGGCGTGAAGGTATGGAGATGGCCGTGGTCATAATCGGGCGTAACGCCGACATGCTGGAGCACGTGCATGACGTCGTCCTTGTATTCCTCGATGTCCTCCCGGCAGCAGAACCCTGTGCCGCCGCGCTCGACAAGGATGCTTGGCACGCCGTTCAGCGCCGCGCAGTTGTATGCGCCGGTAGTCGCGGTGGAGCGGACCAGATATTCCACGTTGATCTGCTTTGCCATCTCCCGCGACTTCTCGATGACTTCTTCCGAGGCATTGCCGGGGAAATAAGCGTAGGGGTGCAGATCCTCCTGCAGATCGCCGCTGTGCAGGTCAAGATAGTAGTCCACCTTGAGAATGAATTCATGCAGCAAAAAATAAGCAAGCTTGTAAGTGCGGCTGAGCGTGGCGTTGCCGGGGAAAACACGGTTCAGGTTCAGTCCGTCCTCGGGGCCGAGCTCCGCCATGCGCGCCCAAAAAGCCGAAACATTCACGGGATGCATGATGACAAGGCAGCCGTGGATATCCTCCGGCTCCAATTCCTTTCCCAGCTCCATGGAAGCGGCGATTCCCGGATACTCGCTGCCGTGCACGCCGGCTGTGACAAGCACGGTAGGGCCGTCGTATTTCCCGTTGATGATCGTCACAGGAATGGCGTTCAGCGTACGCGGCACGTCCACGAGCGTACGCAGCTTAGTACAGGGATCGACATGGATATTGGCAAAGCAGACAGTGTGTAACATAGAATTCCTCCTAATGAAAGTAAGTCACTTCATGATTTC
>CACZAW010000061.1:0-1891 GCA_902779225.1 uncultured Ruminococcus sp.
ACGGTCATGAGAATTACTTTTACCTTTTTTCGGGAAAGGATGAAGGCAGTGCCGCGCTGATACAGGGTATCACCCTGTCGGGCGTGATGTTCGACGAGGTGGCGCTGATGCCGCGCTCATTTGTCGAGCAGGCGTTGGCGCGCTGCTCGGTACAGGGCTCGCGCTTCTTTTTCAACTGCAATCCCGAATACCCCTCTCACTGGTTCTACAGAGAGTGGATACGCCGCAGGGAGGACAAAAACGCCCTGTATGTCCACTTCTCGATGAAGGACAACCCGTCGCTCTCGCTCAAAATGCTGGAACGGTATGAAAAGCTGTATAACGGCGCGTTTTACAAGCGCTTTGTCGAGGGCGAATGGGTGAGTGTTTCGGGCGCTGTTTATCCGTTTATGGATGACAGCAGTATGTATGTCCCTGTTCCGCAGGGCGACTTTGAGGGATACTGTGTCTCCTGCGATTACGGCACGGTGAATCCTACATCAATCGGTCTGTGGGGCAGTAAGGACGGGGTATGGTACCGGATCGCGGAGGACTATTACGACGCGCGCAAAGAGGGAAGATCCCGCACCGACGAGGAGCACTACGAAGCGCTTGAAAACCTTGTCGGATCGCGGGACGTCGAAGCCGTTATCGTCGACCCCAGCGCCGCCAGCTTTATCGAGGTTATCGAGAGACACGGACGTTTTGCGGTTGTGAGGGCGGATAACAACGTCGCGGACGGGATACGAAAAACCTATCAGGCGCTCATGCACAAAGAAATCGTCATTTGTGAGAATTGCACCGACGCGATCCGTGAGTTTTCGCTCTATCGCTGGGACGAGAACAAGCCCTCGGATACCGTCATCAAGAGGGACGACCACGCCATGGACGACATACGGTATTTTGTCAGCTATATCTATCGGGCTGACGGCAGCTTTTGCTGCGCAATCGTAGAGCGGCAGAATGAATCATAATGCAGATTTCGGTATGTTCATTCACCGCATAAGGGAGGTAAGTTTTTGAGATTTTTTTCCGCAAAAAAGAAAAGCGGCTCTCCCGCGGTACAGACCTGTACCGCAGCAGACAGGGGCATCATCCCCTCGCTGTGTCAAAGCACGCATCCCGCTCAGTACAGACTGTATCGGGAGCTCAGAGAAGCGGTGCCGGTGATCGACGCCGCCATCGGAAAGCTGATACGGCTGATCGGCGATTTCAGCCTGCTTTGCGCGGAGCCGTCCGCACAAAGATCAATGGACGCGTTCTGCGAGAACGTCCGTACAGGCGGTATCGGCGTCGGGATCAAACAGTTTATTTACAGCTACTTTGACCAGCTTTTGACCTGCGGGACGGCGGTCGGCGAGATCGTCCTCACTGCGGACGGACGCGATATCGCGGCGCTGTATCATGCGCCTGCGGACGCTGTCGAGCTTCGATTCGGCGATAATCCGCTCGACGTCCGGATCTTTGCGAAGGGAACGGGGCTCTCCCGCGAGGCGGAGCATCCCGAGCTGATCATGGTCAGCCTTCTGAATCCCGAGCCGGGAACGCTGCGGGGCAATTCGATCCTGAAAGGACTGCCGTTTGTCAGCGAGATCCTTTTGAAGATCTTCGACAGCGTCGGTCAGAATTTTGAGCGGGTCGGCAACGTGCGCTTTGCCGTGACCTACAATCCGCCGGCAGGCGCCTCGGCGGTCAATTCCAGACAGCGTGTGGAGGAGATCGCCGGCGAATGGAGCAGAGCCATGCGCGATAAGGGCAGGGTATGCGACTTTATTTCGGTCGGCGACGTGTCGATCAGGGCGATCGGCGCAGATAACCAGATCCTCGACTGCGATATCCCCGTCAGGCATATCCTCGAGCAGATCATCGCTAAGCTGTCGATCCCGCCGTTCCTTTTGGGCTTTTCGTGGTC
>CACZAW010000061.1:1927-10638 GCA_902779225.1 uncultured Ruminococcus sp.
GAGAGGATGTCCTCACAGCAGGCGGATATCCTGACCTCGGAGCTGGAGTATTATCGCGCGCTGCTCACGCCGGTGATCCTGAAGATCGCGCGGGTCTATTTGAATACCGCGGGTCTGAACCCCGACGTCAGCGTCGAGTGGAGCAATATCAGTCTGCAGGACGAAACCGAGCTGGCGACGGCGCGCCTGGATAACGCGCGTGCCGCTCAGATCGAAGCTGCGCTGCCGGAGGTGAATCAATGAAAAACGGAATGGTGATCAAGAGCGCCGCTCACGATACGCTCACGGATGAGATGGCGCTCGTCAATACCTATTCGCGCCGTGAGCTGAGCGCGGACGAGGTGTATCTGTTTACGGTCGCCCTGTGCGACAACGATATCGACAGGGATAATGAACGCTTTACGGTGGAATCGCTCTTTGAGCTGGAAAAGCTGTTCGTCGGCAAGACCGGCATCATCGACCATGATCCGACCGCAAAGAATCAGAAGGCGCGCATCATCTCGTGCAAGGTGGAGAGCGTCGAGGGCAAGACCACCGCGCTCGGCGACGCGCTCTTTCGCCTGACGGCGCGGGCGTATATTCGCCGCACCGATGCGAACAAGGAACTGATCGAAGCGATCGAGGCGGGCATCGTCAAGGAGGTCTCGGTCGGCTGCAGCGTAGAGAATACGCTCTGTTCGATCTGCCGCAACGATATGCGCTCGCCGCTGTGCAATCATATCAAAGGCCGCGAATACAACGGCGAGAGATGCTACGGTGAGCTGTGCGCTCCGACCGACGCATATGAATTCAGCTTTGTCGCGGTTCCTGCACAGAGAGCCGCCGGCGTTATCAAAACAGGGATCAAGGAGAAGAATATGGAAACGATCAAAACACTTTTGGCGGGCAGCGATAAAGAGCTCCGCCTTGCAGAAAGCGATATGGAATCGCTCAGAGCCTACATCGGCGATCTGGAGAAAAAAGCGCAGTATGCCGACGCGTACCGCGCCGAGCTGGGTGACAGACTCAAGCGAGCCTTCTCAGGGCTTCATATCGAGATCGACTACAACACAGCCGAGAGTATTCTCAAAAAGCTGGAGGTCGCCGAGCTGCAAACGCTGATCAAGGCGTTCGGGCGACAGTCCGATCGACCGGCGGCGCCTCAGCTTTGCCGTCAGACCGGCGAGAAGCCTATCGGCAACCACGAATTTACTATCTAACGGAGGTATATGATGAATATTAAGTTTTCCGGTTTTAATGAAAACGTGCTGACCTTTGAGTATACCGGCACGCTGAACAAGGGCGACCTTGTCAAAATGACAGCTTCCGCTAAGGTGACAAAGGCGGCAGCCAACGACAGCTTTATCGGCGTCTGCCTGAGCACCCGCAATGGCTATGCCGCGATCCAGATGGCGGGCTATACGGAGGTCGCAAAAAGCGGCAGCGTCAATGTCGGCTACCAGAAGCTCGTATCCGCAGGCAGCGCTGTCAAAGCGGCGGAATCAGGCATTGACCGACTGGTCATCTATGTTGACGACACGACCGTCGGCTTCATTCTTTAAGGAGGGAACATCATGGCAAATTACGAAACCATCAATCTGGAAAAGGGTATGTATCAGAGCGGCAGATCGCTGACCGAGGTGCTGGAGGCGCTGGATCCGAGCGAGAATTATAAGGGGACCGCGCTCGAGAATCTCGATGCGTTTTCCCGCCAGCTCAAGCGCTTTGACATCAAGGTGAGCGGCAAGGGCTCCGACACGGTCGAAAAGTTCTTTGCGACTTCCAATTCCGCGGCGCTGTTCCCGGAGTATGTCAGCCGCGCGGTGCATACCGGTATGGAGGAGGCGGACGTTCTTTCCGACGTCGTCGCCACCGTTACCAGGATCGACGGGATGGATTATCGCTCCATCACTTCGACGCCCGGCGAGGATGACAAGAGCCTGATGAAGGTATCGGAGGGCGCGTTCATCCCCACGACCGAGATCAAGACCAATGATAATCTGGTCAAGCTCCATAAGCGCGGCAGGATGCTGGTGTCCTCTTATGAGGCGCTTCGCTTCCAGCGCATCGATCTGTTCACCGTGACCTTAAAGCAGATCGGCGCGTATATCGCACGCGCACAGCTCAAGGACGCGGTCAACGTGATCGTGAACGGCGACGGCAACAACAACGCCTGTTCGACCGTCAGTGCAGCGACCTCAGGCAGCCTGAGCTATGCCGACCTGATCTCCCTCTGGGGCGCGCTCGCTCCCTATGAGCTGAACACCATCCTTGCGCCGACCGACGCGATGAGCAAGCTGCTCGCTATCACCGAGATGAAGGACGCCGTCGCGGGTCTGAACTTCCACAGCACCGGCAAGATGATCACGCCGCTGGGCGCCAATCTGATCCATACCACCGCCGTCAGCGGCTCCAATATCATCGGTCTGGACAAGAACTGCGCCCTCGAGATGGTCGTCGCGGGCGACGTCGAGACCGACTACGACAAGCTGATCGATCGTCAGCTCGAGCGTGCGACCATCAGCTGTATCGCCGGCTTTGCCAAGATCTTTACCGGCGCGTCCAAAAAGCTGAGCTACTGATAAGGGAGTGACGCGATGAGCCTGAATGAGATCATCGAAAGGTTCACTCTGGTATCGGGTTATGAGAGAAAAGAGATCTCGCGTTATCTGCCGATCATCCGCGATTGTATGGATCTGTTTGAAGAGCGTATCTCTTGTGAGCTGACAGAGGTCCAGCGCCGCCGTGTGATCCATGCCTGCGCGGTATACGCCTATCGGTGCATCAGCCGGCTGGGGCGCGATATCGGCGTCAGCAACTTCAAGGCGGGCGACGTTCAGCTGGTGACGGACGAAAACAGCGCGATCGCGGACAAGCTGTGGGAAGAAGCAAAACCCCTGATCGCCGATATCGTCGCGATCGACGACGGATTTTCTTTCAAGGCGGTGAGAGTATGAATATCCATACCACATTCAAACGTCTGCTCAGGCGCTACGGAAACACCGTCATCATCCGCACGAACGGCAGGGCAAAGGTCGCAAAGGCCTTTGTCCAGCCGCTTCGGCGGCGACATCGCCTGTATATCAACGATAAGGTGATCCCCGCGGGATATTTTGACAATGCCTATAAGCTGTATATCGGCGACTGTGAGCATCGGTTTTCCTACGGCGATCATACCGTGATCACCTGTATGGGAGAGGATTATACGGTCGTGACGGGCGAGGAATTCTGTGTCGGCGACGATGAGGTGTATATCTGGGCGATCCTGTCGCCGAAAAAAGATACTAAGGAGGATGATTATGACGTCATTGATTGATAATAATATAGACGAGCTGATCAAGCGTGTACGCAAATGTACCGCTGTATCGGATATGGTGTTCATGACGGCGTATCCCCCGCGCGAGATGCCCAATCCCGTTGCCAAGTACACCGTAGCCGTCAATCAGACCGGCGTCAATCAGTCGCAGGTTTTTGTCGGCGACGCCGTCTCAGCGGGAATGAAGGGACGTCTGTATGACGTCTCACTGACGCTGCGCGTTTATGCGCCGCGTCAAACATCCGCGTCGGCGCTGCTGAGGATGAGCTCGCTGCTGTACGATGCGTTGGAGCGCTGCGATACCGACGGCGCGATCGCGGAGATGTCGCTCGGCGAGGTGGTTTACGACAACGCCGCGCGCACGGTGTACCGCGATCTGCGGATCAGGCTGAGCTATCTCTTGATCGGGGAGGGCGGAAGATGACAGATCTGCGCATCACCCGAAGCCGGGATATCGAGCTGTATATCGGCGACGAACAGCTCTACGGTGTGACCGAGCTTTCGGCAAAAGAGAGATATGAGAGCTATCCGATCCGCGAGTATCTCAGCGGCGAACCGTTCACGACCGTGAACGGCAAGACGGTTATTGAGATCCGCATGACCGTTCTTTCGCTGTTCCGCTATGCGGTGTTGGAGGAGAGCGGTTTTGATCTCAGCGTGGTCGACGGCGAGACCGTATATTGTTATGAAGGGTGTACGGTCGTCGGTCATGACCGCGGGATCAAAGCCGGCAAGCTCGTAGTAGACGAGTATCTGATCACGGCGGAGCATATGAGAAAGCAGGTGGCTGAAAATGCAGGATGAGCTGACAAAATATGAGGAGCAAATGACGGACGAAGAAGACGTCTTTGCTTTTCTGGAGCGCGACGCGCGCCGTTATCATAAAGCGTTCAGCGAGGAAGAGGAGGCAAAGCGCGTATGAAAAATGTACCGATGCGGTTTTGCGGGGTTTTCTTCCATCACAATCCCGCGACGCTGAAAATCGAAAATACCGGCAATATCCGCGAGCATCTTTCACCGTGCTGCGAGCCGCAGAGCGCGCATCTGGGCAACCGCCTCAGACGCATCAGCGGCGAGGGCGAGCTGTACGGCACAGATTGCCTTACGCAGTTCCACACCCTGCAAAGCCTCTTCGACAGCAAGGAGATCGGACTGCTGATGCTGCCGCATATGCCTGCGATCCGCGCGTATCTGCAGGAACTGCAGCTGATCGCGGAGCCGAAGGAGAACGTGATCACATACCGCTTTGTGTTCACAGAGGCGCAGTCTCCCGCAAAGGACGGCGCGGCGCGCGCTGTCTATGAAACGCTTGTCGAGGGCGAATCACTCTGGGATATCAGCTATCTTTTCCGCGTCCCGATCGAAACGCTGGTGCGGCTGAACCCGCAGATCAGGTATATCGATTCATTACAGCAGGATGAGAGGGTGCGGCTATGCTGAGATTTGTTGTGACGGATACCGACGGCAAGGAGCATATCCTCACCCGACCGCTCAGACTGACCGTCCGCATGGATGAGGGTATCCCGGCTGACGATCTGTACGCGGTTTTCGTCTATAAGAGGTTGGGAGAGCTGACACTGCTGAGGCTGTATGACGACGATACGCTTCTGTTCGTCGGCGATGTGGACGAGCAGGAGGAAGAGCTGTCCGAGCGCGGAAGATATCTGAAAATATCGGCAAGATCGCTTGCATCGCGTCTTTTGGATAATGAGGCGGCGCCGCAGATCTACGATCACCCCGACGCCGCGCTGATCTTCAGACGCCATGTCGGCAATTACGGTATCCGATGGCAGAGTGGAGAAGACGCAACCTATTACGGCGAGCTGCCGGTCACAAAGGGAATGTCACAGTGGGCGGTCGTGAAGAACTTTTGCAACGCCTGCTTTTCCTCCTCACCGCGCGTGACGGCTGACGGCTTGCTGAGGATGAAGGACTATGTCGATCACCGAAAAGTCATGTTCAGCGATACGGGGGAAGGCATTGGCTATACACAGCTCCGCGTCTCGAAAAAACGCTGTGAGGAGCTGTCCCGCATCAACATCAAGATCTCCGACGACGACGGCTATCGTTATCGGATGGATCATACCGACGCGCTGGCGCGCGGGATCCGCAGAGAGCGGTATCTGAACGCGGTTCTGGAATCAACGCCGATGACCTGCGCCGATACCATGCTGCAGCGCGCCGACAGCAAATCCTTCGGGATACGACTGCATTGTCCGGGACGCCTGCTCGATATGATGGGGCGGTCAGCGTCGGTGCAAAATCAAACGCTCGGCGCGTTCGACGACCTATATATCAGCGCAGTGCGCTACAGCCTCGACGATACAGGCGAAGCGTCGACATTACTGCTCAAGAGGAGGAAAAACAGATGTGGATCTCAGGATATGTAACGGGGAATTCGTTCGCCAAAGACAGCCCCTCGGTGGGCATTGTACGCGCCTCGGGAAGCGGCAAGGTCTCTGTCAGCGCGACAAACGAGCATCTTGCGGTTCCGGTCGCGCTGCCGTACGGGATCGCATATGCGCCGCCGATCGGCAGTCAGTCGGTCGTCTTGCCTACTGAGGCGGGCAACCTGTGCCTCGGCGTGATCGGAGAGAAGCGGGACGACCTCGCGCCCGGCGAGCTGATGCTCTATTCCGCGGGCGGCGCGTCGATCGTCCTGAAAAACGACGGCAGGGTGCTGATCAACGGAAGGGCGGTTGAATAATGGACGCAAAAATCATCAACGGCGATATCGCCGTGAAATCAAACGGAGATTATGAAACGGTCAGCGACTTGGAAGAAGCCGTCCAGCGCGTGCGGATGGTGATGATGACCGACAGAGGGACGTTCCGATACGATCGCGGCCTCGGCGTCGATTACGAAGCTTTTTCCGAAGAAGAGGCTGATCCGGTCGCAAAGCTGGATCTGCTGCTCAAGGAAGGGATTGCGGATATCGGCGGCGTCGACGCAGAGATTCTGCGCTTTGATCCGCAGACCGCAGCGGTCGGCGTCAGAGTGAGCTATCACGGCAGAACTGCCGAAACGGAGGTGGATATTTCTGGAAACATATGAAATGATTCTTGATAGAATGAAAGAAAGCTACATAAGCTATGCGGGCTTTGAACCGCAGGAGCAATCGGATATCATGATCCGGCTGCGCGTCCTCGCCGCCGAGATCTTCAAGGAGCGCGCATATGCCGCGTTTGTCTTGCGACAGATGTTCCCGTCGACCGCTGTGGGAGAGTATCTTGATATGCACGCGGCACAGCGCGGACTGGAGCGCAAGCAGGCGACAAAAGCAAGTGGATCGGTCACCTTTTTTCCGTCGGAGGAGGTCCACGATACCATCCGCATCCCCGCCGGAACGGTGGTTTGCTCCTATTTGGATATGCGCCGCTTTGTCACGGACAGCGAGGCGATCCTCGCACCGGAGGACGATCGTATCTTCGTTCCGGTGACTGCCGCAGATCCGGGCGCCGGTTTTAATGTCAACGGCGGCACGGTCACGATCATCGTCACGTCGGTGGCGGGTATCGGCAGGGTGACCAATGTCCTTCCCTTCCACAACGGAACCGATACGGAAAGCGACGACGCCCTACGCGCCCGATTGACGGAAAGCTATGCGAATATCTCGAACGGCGCGAACGCCGCCTATTATAAGCGGCTGGCGACGTCGGTGAGCGGCGTAGCATATGCGTCAGTGGTCGGCGGCACAGCAGGTACGGTAAAGGTTTATGTTTTAGGTGATGGGGGCGAGCCTCTTTCACCTGCAAAGCTGAGCGAGGTACAGGCGCTGCTGACAGAAGGCAGAGTACTGAACGCAACCGTCACCGCCTTGGAGCCCGAGGAGATCGAGGTATCGCTGTATATCCGACTGAAGGTCAAGGCGGGCTACGATTTCAACACAGTCGCGAATACGGTGCGGCAGGCGGTCGTAGATTTTATCAACGGACTCGGCATCGGACGCGACGTACTGCTCAGCGAGATCGGCGAGGTCATCTATCATATCAAGGGCGTCACAGACTACCGCTTTTTGGAGAGCTACGGCTCCGATTGTCCGATCTCCGACGCACAGTACGCCTGTGCGGACAATATCATCGTCAGCGAGGTGTAGCCCGTGGTATTGGAAAGCATGAGAAGGGCGCTTGCGCCGCTGTTGATCTATCGGCCGAACGCCCCGTATCTCAGAGTGGAATTGAGAACCTACGCGGACGAGCTCGAACGCCTGTACGCGGAGCTAGACGCCATGCTCGCCGAACGGTTTATCGCGACGGCAGAGGACAGCGGTCTGAGAGAATATGAGGAGCTGTTCGGACCGGCGTGCGATACGCTTCCGACGCAGATGCGGCGTGAACGCCTGTTGAAGCGACTGTCGCTGGGTGAGGGGGACTTTACCCCCGCGGGTATCCGTCAAGCGCTCGAGAGCTGCGGGCTTGCGTGTACGATAACGGAGTTTCCGGCGCTTAACCGACTGAATCTGGTCGCGACCGCCGACTATACCAAAGCGGAGCAGGCGCTGATCAGGCGCGAGGTCGAAAAAATGATCCCGCCCCACATCGAATATCAGCTGGTGTTCCGAACGTTGACTTGGAGCGGGCATGACGCGAGAAACAAAACCTTTGCGGCGCTTGACGGCGATTCGCTGACATGGGAAGAAATAGACTCACTCGAATAAAAGGAAGGAAGAAAGATGGCATCCAGTAACTATACGTCAAATCTGGGATTATGTAACTGGGCGGCGACAGACTGCCCGAAGCGCGCGGATTTTGTATCCGATAATCAGATCATCGACAGTACCCTCGGCGGACATATCGCCGATACGGCGGCACACCTGACCGCCGCGGAAAAGACAAAGGCGCTCCAGCCCTACACGACCGTGATCTATTCCGGCGACGGAACGGATAACCGCGCGATAACGACCGATTTTGCACCCTCGATGGTGATGGTGTATAAAAAGAACGCCGCTCCTGCAGCAGCAGAAAGCGGTAATATCGCTGTCAATTCCGGCACAGCGGTCTACGGCCACGGCGGCAGCGCGGGCGTCAGTGTCAGCTCGACAGGCTTTGTTGTACGCCAACAGAACGCTGCGTCCGGCGGGATGCGCTTCAGCCTGAACGAAACAGGCTGTCAGTATTTCGCCGTCGTGTTCAGATAACGGCAAGAATCCCAATAAAAAGCTGTCGCAAAAAAAATATGTCATTCTGAGGCGTCGCCGAAGAATCTGAAAGCGCTGACTTTTCCGTGATATCACACCTATAAGATGTGATCTATTTGGATAAATTGCACTGTAATACTAATCCTCGATAAAAAGATTAAATAAGGTATTAGGGATAACTTTCGCAGAGCGCGGCGGGCGACGCAGGCAGGCTGGCGCCTGTCAAGGAGCCCAACAAAGCTATGCGGAATTTAGCCCAATAGATGATAAAGGTTTTTA
>CACZAW010000062.1 GCA_902779225.1 uncultured Ruminococcus sp.
TGAGGGTACTCTCGTCGGACGCAAAGGACATCATGCCGTTGCAGACGAGCGCTGTCAGGATGACCGCCGCCTTGCCCATCGGCGCCATCAGCCCGCCGACCAATCCGCTCAGCGCATAGCCTCCCGCCAGACACAACAGATCGTTGTCCGTCAGGGCAAACACGATCCCGGTAGCGATGCCGGCGACGCTGCCGCCCTTGACCAGTCCGTAGCGTGCAAAGATCATCACGGTCAGCACCGCCAGCACTCTGCCGACGGAAACATTGCCGACGGTCAGCGAGCTGAAGGACAGCAGCATGATGCAGCCGGTCATGGCGATACACGCCAGCTCCTGCTGGTTGAAGCCGTTGAGCGCTCTTTTGGAGGCGCTGAGGGTCACGGTGCGGCTCATAAAATAGGCTCCCGCAGCGGCGAGAAGCCCCTCGACAAAGCACTCGAACACCTCGGTGATCTCGCTCTTCGGGCTGAAGGTCAGCGCGAGACCTGTCGCAAACACCGGCAAAAATGCGACGGCGGACGGAAAGAAGCGATTCATGGAGATCCTTTTGATCTCGGAAAGCAGCCAGCGGATCGCACCGACGGAGATCACGACCGCGATATAGCGGAAGGAATTGACCGGCGACAGAAACAGGTAGCTGACCGCAGTCCCCAAAACCCCGGCGGGCAGGTACGAAAACGGGATCGCCGCGCAGAAGGACGCGCCGAACGGCGACATGGCGCCGAGCATCGCGCCGCGTGAGATGATCACGCCGCTGAGAAAATAGGTCACCTGGAATATCAGCCCTTTTGTTGCGCCCGTCATACGGCGGCGGGCAACGGTACGGCGTTTTGCTGCTTCGATCAACGACATATTCAACATTCCTTTTGCATAGTAATAACTTCCCCTGTGCAAGCGATAAAGTGTCCAACTGCCACTTTACATTTGCTTTGCTCGGATGGGGTATTATGCCCTTTTTAATCGGTTGAGATTGCCACAGCCCTAAAGGGCTTCGCAATGACAATATAAATAAACAGGGCTACCGCTGACTTTGTGAATCACGGATATCAGGAGCGGTATGCTTCCCATTATAGCCCTGTGGGTTCTGCGGATTTGTCGGTGCGTGGAGGAGATTTTTCGGAATGTTTTGGCAGATAGGACAAGCCGGATGAACAATCGTTCTGTTTTCCGGACAAAAAGTAGCAGCCCGCCGTTTTTGGCGGGCTGTTGATGGAATAGCGGATATTATTTCGTTTCTTTGAGGACAACGGAGGTTTTTGCGGGGAGCTTGAGGGTCGTGCCGTCAAGCGTCGCTTCGATGCCGTCGATCTCTTCCTTAGCGACCGACCATCCGCGCAGCTCGGGGTTGCTGATCATATCGACCGTCAGCTCCTGATCCTTTTCGGATGCGTTGTGGATCACGAGGACGCGCGAGCCTTTATAGTCGATGATATAACCGGCGCATTCGGGATCGTCAAAATCGACCGTACCGGTGATATTGCCGCGGGAAATCTCGGGATTTTGCAGGCGGATCTTGATGAGCTTTCGGTACGCGTTCAGCAGGCTGCTGTTGTCATCCAACTGCTGCTTGACGCCGCCTAAGGGGGTGGTATCCTTTGCGGATACGCCCTCGGTCAGGATACCGGGCAGGTTATCGCTGTCCCACACCATTGCCGTGCGCTTGTATTTATCGTCGGAGCCTTCGGTCTCGATACCGATTTCCTCGCCGTAGTAGGTGAAGGAGTTGCCCGGGCTGAGCATATACAGCGCCGCCGCAAACTTGTTATCCTCTTCGTAAAGGATGCTGGCAAGACGGTTCATATCGTGGTTGGTGAGGAAGTTGGCGTTGATGGCATGCTCGTTATGCTTTTTGATATTGTTGTCATACTTCATGAGCTTTTTGACAAACGCGCCGATCGAGCTTTGACCGATCAGATATTCGCCGCCGCTGTTCGCGAACTTGAAGTTAAAGAGGCTGTCGATGCCGGTTTCGTACATTTCGTAGATATCGACCGCTTCTGTCCAGTCTTCGCCGACCATATACACATCGTCCTTGTAGCCCTTTGCCATATCATAGAACCACTTCATGAACTCGGTGCCTTCGGTATTGTCGTCGTCGAAATACTTGACGGCGTCAAGACGGAAGCCGTCTACGCCGCGATCCAGCCAGAATTTCACAACGTCGGTGAAATAATCGCGGGTACCCTTGTAGCTGAGGTTCCAGTCGGGCATCTGATCCCAGAAATCGCCCTGATAGTAATAGTTTGAGCCGGGAACGGGGTGCTGGTATACGGCGTCCTGCTCCTTGGAGAAGTTGAAGTAACGGGCGTAGCCGTCCTCCTTGCCCTTTTGCAGCTCTTCGCACGCCTTTTGGAAAAACTCGTGTCCCGCGCCGGCATGGTTGACGACAAGGTCGATGATCACCACGACGCCGCGGTCATGGCACTCTTTCAGGAGCTTATCGAAATCGTCGAGCGTACCGAACTGGGGATCGATGTTATAGTAATCCTCGACGTTATATTTATGGTAGGTGGAGGAGGGCATCATCGGCGAGAGCCAGATACCGTCCGCGCCGAGATCGTCGCCCTTGTTCGGGTCGCCGTCGTTGATATAATCGAGTTTTTCGATCACGCCGGGGAGATCGCCGATCTTATCGTTGTTCGAATCCTGGAACGCGCCGATCCAAACCTGATAGTAGGAGCGGTATTTGTCGGTCGATTTTTCGGCGGTCAGGCTTTCGACGGGGTCGCCCGACGACGTCTTTTCCGATCCGCCGGATGACTTTTTATCAGTGCTTTTTGAGCCGCCGCAGGCGACCAGCAGCGAGGTCAGCATCGCCAGCGCGAGAAGTAGAGATAATACTTTTTTCATAGAATCACCGTTTCAGTTAGGAGTTTGAAGTCAAATAGATACAACAAAGGGCGGAGAGAGTCTCCGCCCTTTATCAATGAATGAAATCAGCCCTTTACGCCGCCGGCGGTAACGCCTTCAACATAATATCTCTGCATGAACAGGAACAGAGCTGTAATCGGTACGGCAACGATAACGGAACCGGCGAGGAACTCGCGGTAATGCTGGGACTTGTATTCCAAGCCGACCAGCTTTTGCAGACCGATCGCAACCGTATAGTGTTCCGGACCCTGTGCGCCGACGATGATCTTCGCCAGAATGAAGTCTGTCCACGGACCGATAAAGGAGGTCAGAACGGTGTATACCAGGATCGGCTTAGACATCGGAAGAATGATCTTCCAGAAGATCTGGTTCCTGGTAGCGCCGTCGATGGTAGCCGCTTCATCCAGCGCACGCGGGATGGTATCGAAGAAGCCCTTACTGATCTGATAGCCGAGACCGGCGCCTGCCGAATAGCAGATAATCAGCGCAACCTTGGGCATTGCGAGAAGGCCCATCGCCTTCATCAGGTAGTAGATCGCGATCATGGTCATGAAGCCGGGGAACATACCCAGGATCATGCCGACGTTGATCAAAGGCTTTCTTGCCTTGAAGCGCAGACGGCTGAAGGCATAGGAAACCATGAGAACCGCAAGGGTGGAAATGATACAGCTGAAGATCGCGATGATAAAGGTGTTCATAAACCACTGCGGGAAGTTGACAACGTTGGGATCAGGGGGATTGAAAACCTTTGCATAGTTATCGAATGTCCACTCCTGAGGAATGATCGTTGTCGCAAGCTCCGCAGCGCCGCCGCGGAAGGAATGCATGACCAGATAAACCAGAGGTGCAATCCAGATAAGACCGAGAAAAGCGAGGAGAACATAAATCAGAACATTAACTACGGTTCTGCGAGTTCTATAGTTTTTTATCATGAGAATTCCTCCTCGTTCTTAGCAGACTTGGTAAGGTTGAACGTCAGCAGCGAGACAGTCGCGCAGACGATGAATACCAAGATACCGACAGCAGCCGCGGTGTTGTATTCGCCCGTACTCGTTGACATACGGAACAGCCATGTAACAAGCAAGTCTGTATATCCCGCGTTATGTAGGTCAACCGAGCTTTGTTCACCGACCAACAGGTAGATAACGTTAAAGTTATTGATGTTGCCGATAAAGGTGGTGATGAGGTACGGAGTCGTAACAAACAGCATGTAAGGCAGGGTGATGCTGAAGAAGGTCTTCACAGGGCCCGCGCCGTCGATCGTAGCACTTTCGTACAGATCCGCCGGGATATTCATCAGAATACCGGAGGTGATCAGGATGGTATACGGGATACCGACCCAGATATTAACGATAATTACCGTTAGTCGCGGTACCCATTTATTGGCGTTTCCTAAGAAGTCAATATATTGTACCGCCCCTCCGTCTGACGTGGCGAGCCACCCCAGATCTCTCAACAGCTGGTTGATAGCACCGAACTCGTTGCCTTCCAGCATCTGTTGCATCAACAGCAGCGATACGAACTGAGGTACCGCAACGGTGATAACGAACATGGTTCTCCACAGAGCCTTCAGCTTGATGCCCTTCTTGTTGATCAAAAGGGCGACGATCATGCCGAGGATGTAGTTCAGAATAGTAGCGCATACTGCCCAGATCAGCGTCCACTTCGTCAACTCGATGAAGGTTTCACCCTTGCTGGCGCCGCCGGTGGTCGCGAATACATCCGCGAAGGTTTGCAGACCGACCCATCCGAAGAACGGTGCGCTCTTGGTGTAGTTGGTGAACGCGATCAGGATCATGAAGATCAGAGGCATGATCGTGAAGAGCGAGATGGTCAGGCAGGGGAACGCGAGAAGGGTGATATGGAACTTCTCATCGCCGAACGCCTTGAGCTCTTCCTTGAAGGTCGGGACCTTTTCGCCCGCAGCGACCTTCTGCTCTAATTTGTATGCGGATTTAACGCTTGCAAAATAAATGACCAGGAATACGGCGATAATAACCAGCGTCAGAACACCGTAGAGGAGCAGCTGCATGGAGTCGTCCGCTCTGACGTGCTCTACCGGAGGCTTATGGGAGATTCTGAAGTCTACGCCGTCTGCGTCGACCCAGTAGTCCTCGCCGTTAAAGCCGATCGTATGGTCGGGGCTGAAGAAACCGAGGTTGTAGATCTTGTCCCAACCGAAGAAAATCATAAAGGCGATAAACGCGACCTCGGTGACGAGGAAGAGTATGCCTTTGATGATCTGTCCCTTCATGATGTGACCGAAGCCCATGATGAGATAGGACAGTTTTGTCGCCCAATCACCCTTTACCAATCTGGTGAAATAACCTGCGACTCCTCTGCCGATGCCGAGACCGATTTTCTTGAAGAACCTGCCGATAGCTTTGAAAAACTTGACAATGTTCGACGGAAGGGCAACAAAGAAGTTCTTTAAGTTATATCCGATTTTTTGGAACGGGTTGAGCTGTACATAATCAATATATTTCATCAGTTCAACTCCCAGCTTGAAGTTATATCTTTTATCGTCTGTTAAATTATAACCGTATACTCCATACTAATATTCAATAAAAGCTATTGAACATTAGTATGACAGACGATAAAAGAGGTATACAGTAATAAAAGAAATCTTAGCTGAGGCGGGCGGCGCTTTGGGCGACCGCCCGCCCGGGTCATTCAGTTAAAGAATCGTCAATCGACAGATATCAGGTATGATTACTCACCCTTGATGCTGGCGATGGTCTTCTCAAAGTTCTTCTGGATAGTAGCGCGGCTGTAGTCCTTATCCTTCCACAGGGTGTTGCCCAGGGTGTTCATCGGAGACCAGAACGCATCGGACATATTGACCTGTGCGACGGAGTTGTCGGACTGCGCGAGAACTGCGGAGATAGCGGGGCTATCTGCTACAGCGGAATCTTCCTTAGCCTTGTTGTTGGAGGGGCCCCAACCGAGGTCCTTAGCGCGCTTGATCTGAGATTCCTCGTTGGTGAGGAAGTCAGCCAGCAGCTGAGAAGCGTACGGGAACTTTGTAACAGCGTTAACGCCCATGAGCTTGTAGCCGTGCAGAGAGATCATCGGCTTGTCGGTGCCCTTAACCTTGATGGTGGGGAGCTTAGCAGCGCCGTAGTTGTCGCCCAGAGCTTCCTGGATCGCTACGGTGTCCCAAGTGCCGTCGATACCGGCAGCAACGATCTGGGGCTTAGCAGCCATACCGGTCGGGATCTTAGCAACTTCGGAGGAAAGGAATACGTCTTTGTAATCATGGAAGAGGGTAGCGAACGCCTCGAGAGAATCAACAACTTCTTCTTCGTTGTAGTTGTTGAACTTCTGAGTGCCGTCTTCTTCCAGACCATCCAGAGTCAGACCGCCTGTGAATGCGAATACGCAAGCATAGTAACCGTTACCGGCGTCCATGACGAACTTCATACCTGCCTTGCGGCAATCGTCGAGGATACCCTCGATGGTGTCGGTGTGGGTGATGACGCTCTTGTCATAAACGAGGAAGTAACCGTTATCGTCGGTCTCGGGGTAAGCGTAGAGGTTGCCGTCTGCGCCGGTAGCAGCGCTGATGGATTTCTCAGAATTGCGCTCGATGATCTCATCCGGGGAGAAGATCGGAGCCAGCGCGTTAGCGGTCATCAGCTTGTTGAACTGGTCGCTCGCAAAGCCGAATACGTCAGCCGCGGCATCCTTATCGTTGAGTGCCTGAGTAGCAGCCTCAGATTCGCTCTGAACCTGAACGGTGATGTCGATGGTCTTGTCGGAATACTGCTTCTTGAATTCTTCGCAGAGTTCCTTTGTCAGGTCGATCGCCTTATCGGGAGCCCATACCAACAGCTTGATATTATCTTCGCCGTTAAAGGGATCGCCGCTGTCAGAGGACTTACCGCTGTCGCTCTTACCGCTGTCCTTCTTGTCGCCGCCGCCGCAGGCTACGAGAACAGAAGCCAGCATCAGTACTGCAAGAAGCAGTGCCAAAAACTTTTTCATGATGGTTTTTCCTTCTTTCAAAAAAATTTTTGTGAGGTTCGACCGAGAATCCGGATCGGTCGCACCTTATCACTGTATAAATTTTACCATAACTGATCAGGTGATTTCAACTCCCTTTGTACTTTTTATCTAAAACATTAAATACGGATTTGAATTTTAGTTATTTTGACAATTGAATTTTGATTTTATGGATATTTCGCACAAATAAGCTGTTGCCGCTTTGTGGATTTCGGAAAATTCACTTTTGTGCAACTTGTCAAACAGTGCTTGACGACTATAGGACAGTTGTCGGTATAGGATAGCTTTTTAATTCTAAATTAGAATCAAACAAGGAAAATGACAAGCTGTATCATAATTTTAGTGTATTTTTACTAAAAGCGCCGAAACAGACAAAAAACGCGCATTGACATTCGCGTATATTTGTATGTATAATATAGAAGTATTTAATGAGGGCGGACACTGCCCGCACCCGATGAATATAAACCCTCAGTCACCTGCGGTGACAGCTCCCTTGGGAAAGGGGGCCGTTGGGCTTTGCATGACGATATCACGGAGGATCATATGAAACTATTGGAATTATTGCAGAAATGCGACTATATCACCGACGCGGGTTCGCTGGACGTCGAGATCAAGGACGTTATCTACGACAGCCGCAAGGTCGTTCCGGGCTGCGTCTTTGTCGCGCTCAAGGGATATAATGTCGACGGTCACAAGTTCATCCCCGACGCTGTCGAGCGCGGCGCAAAGGCGCTGGTCGTCGAGGATACGGGCATCGTCTATGACGGCGTGACCACTGTTCGCGTCAAGGATTCGCGCGCGGCGCTGGCGAGGATGTCAGTCGAATACTTCGGCAGACCTGCCGAGAAGCTGAAGACGATCGCCGTGACCGGTACCAAGGGCAAGACCACGACCGTTGCGATGATCCGCTCGATCCTGGAAACTGCCGGCATCAAAACCGGAACTATCGGCACGCTGGGGATCCTCATCGGCGACCGCATCTTTAAAACCAACAATACGACGCCCGAAAGCTATGAGATCCAGCAGGCGATGCAGCGCATGGTGAACGAAGGCTGCAAGGCGATGGTGATCGAGGCCTCATCTCTGGGGCTGAAATGGCACCGCACCGACGGCATCCTCTTTGACTACGGCGTCTTTACCAATTTCTCGAGCGATCACATCGGCGACAGCGAGCATAAGGATATGGCGGAATACCTCGCCTGCAAGGGCCTGCTGTTCAAGCGCTGTAAGCAGGGCATCATCAATATCGACGATGAAAACGCCGAGGCGGTCATCGAGGGTCACACCTGCGAGATCGAAAGCTACGGCTACAGTGAGAAGGCGGATCTTGTCGCGCACGGCGACGAGCTGGTAGCGAAAGCCGGCTTTATCGGCGTTCGCTTTAAGACGACCGGCGTCAAGGAGCTTGACGTTGAGGTCGCGATCCCGGGTCGCTTCTCCGTATACAACGCACTGGCGGCGATCGCGGTCTGCCGTCACTTTGACATCGACGACAAGGATATCCTCAGAGGCCTGTCAAACGTCAAGGTCAAGGGCAGGGTTGAGGTCGTACCGGTTCCCGGCAACTACACCATGCTCATCGACTACGCGCACAACGCGGTCTCGATGGAGAACGTCCTTACCACCCTGAGAGAATACAAGCCCCATCGTCTGATCACCATGTTCGGCGCGGGCGGCAACCGTCCTAAATCCCGCCGCTATGAAATGGGCGAGGTCTCGGGTAAGCTCAGCGACCTGTCCGTCGTCACCGAGGACAACAGCCGCTATGAGGACGTTATGGATATCATCGAGGACATCAAGATCGGTCTCGACAA
>CACZAW010000063.1 GCA_902779225.1 uncultured Ruminococcus sp.
TGTCATATATTCGCGCTAAATAATTAAAGGATTGTAACGAAATCAAGAAAAAGTATCAATTTTTTAAATTTTCTTACAAAAAAGACTTGTTTTTTTTCGAATAACGTATTATAATACAGGTACATTAGCTTTCTGCGTTTAAAGAATTTCCGTTAGGAATTATTTAAAAGAAATTATAACGCAACGATTTACCCAATTTTCGATAGATTTGAGGAGATAAAATGAGATTACGCAAGCAGGAATTAGGAGATCGTAACCTTGTCGGCGCTCGTGTGGAGGCCGCACGTAAGAAAAAGGGAATGAAGCAAAAAGAATTGCTCGCACAGCTTCAGGTCAACGGCGTTGATATGAACGCCTCCGGCCTCTCAAAGCTCGAGGGTCAGATCCGCTTCGTTACCGATGTAGAGCTTGTGGCTCTTGCGGATATCCTTGAAGTATCCGTGGATTTCCTCCTCGGACGCGCATCACAATAATTTAGGAGTTTTCCAAGCATTTTGGTTTCTGTTTTTGTTCAGACGGCAGGGTTTTCGGACCCTGCCGTTTGGATTTATATAAGAAAATTCGCCGCGGCATTACGGCGATCCTAATATACTGCGCAGGTTCCTTTGATTTCCTATTATAATCCGCTCATGATACCCTCATACTGAATTTAGTATGACGGGGGTGACGGATTATGAAAGCGCGGGTGCTGCGGCATAAATCCAAGTTGATATTTTTTGCGGTCTATACCTTGGTATTCTGGGTGCTGGCGCAGCTCGCGCTGTATGTGACGCCGCTGTTGATCGCGCTGATCATTTCCGTGGTGATGAAGCCGCTCTATGATTATTTCTGCCGAAAATTCAATTTTCGCTCTACCTTTGCCGCGACCGTTATCACGTTGATCATCTTCGGATTGGCGTTTGCGGTGATCGGCTTTTTGCTCTATTTGGTTTTGCGTCAGGCGATCGCGCTCTTTGACAGCTATGGGTATTTGCTGGATGACTTCCTGTCCGCACCCAATATCCTTGAGCAATTGCGTCAGGCGTTGCTGTCGGGCGATTTGATGGGTACGCTCGGCGACGTCGCATCGGCGTTGTTTCAGCTTATCCCGCTTGTTATCATCTTTGTCGTGATCACCTTTGCGCTGACGGTGTTTTTCCTGCATCATATGAGCGATATCAAGGCGCTCATCCTTGACAGAGTGGGGGATGACCGACGACAAACGGTCGCCGATGTGATCTCGAACGGTTATCGGCTGGTGCGAAAATTCATTCGTTCTTATCTGATCTTATATCTGATCACCTTTGTGGAGGCGGCGTTCATCTTTTATCTTACCGGCGTTGAGTTTCCGCTGCTGTTCGCGCTGATCACCGCTGTCGCCGATATCCTACCGATCCTCGGCCCGGGTGTGGTGCTGATACCGTTCGGTGTTATTTTTATTCTTCAAGAGAATTATATTTCAGGCGTTACCATTTTGATCTTCTTCCTGCTGACAGGGATCCTGCGCCAGATCATGGAGCCGAAGATCGTCTCCGATCATGTCAAGATCCATCCGCTGATCGTGATGGCGGGCATCTATCTGTCGATCGCCGCGATGAACCTTTGGATATTGTTCTATGTGCTGGCTTTGGTTTTGCTCTATAAAATCCTCATGCTTTCCGGCGTATTCGATACAAAACCCGCAGAATAACTATTGCACTTTTCTGAGAAAACGGTATAATAATAGTATAATCCCCTAATAGGGCTTTTTTGCGGAGGCATTTATGAAACAATCGATGCATGATTTTTTTGAATCCATCAACGGCAAGCGGATCGCCCTGATCGGTATGGGACGCAGTCATCTGCCGTTGATTTCTCTGTTTACCAAATACGGCGCGATCATCACCGCCTGTGATAAGCGCGACCGCGACGCACTGGGTGAGATCGCCGACAAGGCTGAGGCTGACGGCGCCGTACTGTCGCTCGGCGAGCATTACCTCGACGATCTCGACGTCGATATCGCCCTGAGAACGCCCGGAATGCGCTTTTATTGCGACGAGCTGAACGCCCTGCGCGATAAGGGCGTCGCGATCTCCTCCGAGATGGAGATTTTCTTTGATATCTGCCCATGCCGCATCATCGGCATCACCGGCTCAGACGGCAAGACAACGACCACGACCGTGATCTCCGAGATGTTGAAGGCGGAGGGCTACACCGTGCATCTCGGCGGCAATATCGGCAAGCCGCTGCTGCCCGAGATCGAAACCATCCGACCCGATGATATCGCTGTCGTCGAGCTCAGCTCCTTCCAGCTGATATCCATGCGCACCAGCCCCGATATCGCTGTCGTCACCAACCTGGAACCCAACCATCTCGATATCCATAAGGATATGCAGGAATACATAGACGCAAAGAAAAATATTATTCTTTATCAGAATAATAACGATAAAGCCGTCCTCAACCTCGACAACAAGATCACCTGCTCCTTTGCGGATGCCTGCAAGGGAAAGCTCGACTTTTTCTCCCGTAAAAAGGAGGTTGAAAACGGCGCGTATCTCTGCGAGAATACCATTATTTATGCAGAAAACGGCGAAAAAACCGAGGTGCTGGATATCCGTGATATCCGCATCCCCGGTATGCACAACGTCGAGAACTATATGACTGCGATCTGCGCGGTTTGGGGTATCGTCAGCCTGGACAATATCCGCAAGGTGGCACATGAATTCGGCGGCGTAGAGCATCGCGCGGAGTTCGTCCGCGAGCTGGACGGCGTGAAGTATTATAACGATTCGATCGCCTCAAGCCCGACCCGTACCGCCAGCGGCACGCTGTCGCTCTACGACTTCAAGATCATCCTGATCGCGGGAGGCTATGATAAGCACCTCGACTATACCGAGCTGGGCGATATCATCTGCAAAAAGGTCAAGCTAGCGATCCTGATGGGCGCGACCGCCGATAAGATCGAAGCGGCGATCAGATCGTCCGAAAACTATGCCGAAAACAACCCCGTTATCATCCGTGTTGCGAACATGGACGAGGCGGTTCAGGCGGCGCGTCAGCGAGCCGTGAACGGCGATATCGTATCCATGTCGCCTGCGTCTGCGAGCTTTGATTTGTATAAGGATTTTGACGCGCGCGGCAAGCATTTTAAGGCGCTTGTCAACGCCTTATGATACGGCTGTCACAAGCATCTGATTTTCGACAAATCAACGCGACAGATCCCTTTTTTACACGCATCCTCTCGCTGTACGAATGCTACGGCGAGGGGCTTGATTTTGTCGCCTTTCATACACAGGAAAAGGGCGGGGTGATCACCTCGTTGATCTCGCGCTTTGAGGACAAGTTCAGCCTGTGGCTGACCGACGGGAGCGACCTCGAGGAGATCGCCGCTTTTGTCCGATTCCAGGCAGCGGGAGGCTGCCTGTATAACGCAGCTTATTCTCTCGGTTTTGACGCTGACCCTCCCTGCATCAGCGGCAGCATTTTAGAGTATACCGGCGACGATTATTATTCTGATTTAGAAATATATCAACCTGATTTCAAGGCGCTTTACGACCTTTTGAAAGCCTGTGAAAGCCCGATTTTTCAAGTGCCCGATTATTTGATGTTTCTGTCGGATTTGACCCATCGGAACAACCGGGAAAAACTGCATTTATCGGCGACCGATATCGACGGAACGCTCGCGTCCTCCGTGATGACGGTCTCCGAGACCGACGGCGCCGTGATCCTCGGCGCTGTCGCGACGCATCCCGACTATCGCCGCCGCGGATTATCCCGCGACTTGGTACGGTCGATGGCGACCGAGCTCAGGGGAGAGGGGCGGCGCGTTTTCGTGCTCAGCGCCTCAGATCAGAATACCGCATTTTATCAACATTCCGGCTTTCGCGTTATTGCCGGTTTCAAGGAGATTTTTACCGTATGAATCCGTTTTTTCAATTTGATGACAATATTCAATCCGCTGCCGATAAGGCGCTGGCGATGTGCGCCGATCAATTCGCCGAGATCGAGCGGGTCAAGGAGTATCAGCAGCAAAAAATGCTCAAAGCATTTCAGCAGTTCGGTGTGAGCGAGAGTATGTTTTGCGGATCGACCGGCTACGGCTTCGACGACCGCGGACGCGATACGCTCGATAAGATTTACGCCTTTGTTTTTGACGCCGAGGACGCCTTGGCACGACACAACTTCATGAGCGGCACGCATACGCTGACGGTCGCCCTGTTCGGTATGCTGCGCCCCGGCGACGAAATGCTCTGCGTGACCGGCACGCCCTATGATACGATCCAGCCGGTCATCGGCATCACCGAATGCAGCGGCTCCTTGCGCGATTTCGGCGTGAGATACAGTGAGGTCGCCCTCAAAGCTGACGGCACCGTTGACCTTGAAGCCGTTAAGTCAGCAGTCGCCGTGAAGCAGCCGAAGATGGTATATATCCAGCGCTCCAAGGGCTATGCGACCCGTCCCTCGCTGCGTATCAAGGAGATCAAGGAAATCTGTGAGGTTGTCAGAGCCGCGTCGCCCGATACGATCATCATGCTCGATAATTGCTACGGTGAATTCACCGAATATGAATCGCCCTTGACGGTCGGCGTGGATATCATGGCGGGCTCGATGATCAAGAACGCCGGCGGCGGTATCGCTCCGACGGGCGGTTATATCGCAGGCAGGGCGGACCTTATCGAGCTGTGCGCCTACCGCCTGACTGCGCCGGGTACCGGTCGCGAGCTTGGCTGTACGCTCCATGTCCTCAGAGAGATGTATATGGGCGCTTTCCATGCGCCTGCCGTGACCGCCGAGGCGATCAAGACTGCTGTATTTGCCTCTGCACTGTTTGAGCTTTTGGGGTATGAGGTCGAGCCTTCCTATCGGACAAAGCGCGGCGATATCATCGACGTGATCACGCTCGGCTCTCCCGAGAAGATGTGCGCCTTCTGCCGCGGTATCCAGGCGGGATCGCCGATCGACAGCTTTGTCGCGCCGCAGCCCTCACCGATGCCCGGCTACGACATCGAGATGTCCGCCGACGGCCCCCTGCGCGAGCCGTATGCCGTGTATTTACAGGGCGGCTTATCCTTTGCGACGGCAAAGGTATCCGTCATGCTCGCCGCACAAGAGGTTGAAAGGCAGAGTAATGAGGAATGAGGAATTAGGAATTAAATCCGATTCCCTTAGACAGAATAAATAACAGGTGCTGATAAATGAATAATCAGCACCTGTTTAATTCTAATATAGAATATTATTTTCTAAGCCGCTTGAAAAAATCGCTCATGATTGCGGCGCATTCTTCTTCCATGATCCCGCCCTGACAGGAGGGATGATAGCCGTATTCCAGCTCCAGTACATTCGCGACGGAGCCGCAGCAGCCGTTTTTTGCATCGTATGCGCCGAAATAGACCTGCGGGATGCGCGCATTGACGATCGCGCCCGCGCACATGGGACACGGCTCTAAGGTGACATACAGCTCGCATTCCCACAGCCGCCAGCCGCCCAAGCGCTTGCAGGCGTTGTCGATCGCTTCGATCTCCGCGTGACACAGCGCGTTCTTTGCTTTTTCGCGTCGATTTCTGCCCGTGCCGACGATCTCGCCCTTTCTGACGACGACCGCTCCGACGGGTACCTCTCCGTCGTCGAAGGCTTCTTTCGCCAAAGCGAGAGCCGCTTTCATAAACTCGGTATTAATAGCCGATCACGCCCCATTCGATGAGATACGGCAGCATCATGACATAGACAGAGAACAGGAACATGACCACGGCGAAGGTAATCAGTGTCGGCGAGCCGGCAACGGATTTGACCTTATTGCGATAGGGGATCCCGTCATCTGCTTTTTTCAACCGGAAAAAGTCCTGATCGTCCTTGGATAATTTGCGGATATACAATAAAGACAGGATACCGGTGATCAGGATAACGGCGCCGTAGCAGAGGTTGATCATCTGAATCGACATCACCTGATATTGCAGCAGCAGATCAAAGGTGACCGACAGTCCGTTGTTGAGAAAATGCACGATGATTGAGGGCAGGAGCGAATTCGTTTTGATGACAAGGAAGCCGAACATCAGACCGCAGCAGAATGTAAACGGGATCTGGACAAAGTTGCCGTGCATCAGCGCGAACAGGGCGGAGGATACCACCAGCGCCAGTCCGTCGGAATACTTTCGCAACGATCCCAGGATCACCCCGCGGAACGCGAATTCCTCGGTGAACGCAGGCATGATCGCGACCGTCAGATAGTACAGCAGAATATTCGGCTTCAATCCGCCGAAATCCATGTCGCCGCCGGAGTTCCTCAGCCCGAACAGTCCGAAGACCTCGGTCAGGAGCGTGGGGGCGATATTGCTCATCAGCGATACGAAGATGCCGATCACACACAGCATCCACAGCTTTTTAGCCCCGATTTTTTCAAAGGGGAATAGCGCGCCGATACTGCGCTTTTTGATCAAAATATAAATTAAGAAGATAAAAAAGAACATGAAGGATGACAGCATCCCGTTTTCAAGCAGCTCCAAAACCGAGCTGACAGCTGCCAGCTTATCCGCGCCGGTCGCCTTCATGACGCTGATTATGACAAAGGAGAGGACGATCTCCAGCGCGAAGATCACCAGCAACACGGTGCCGAGACCGTTCGCTGTTTTTCTCAGACTTTTGGAGTAGGCATATTCTTTGTATTCTTCTTCATTCCGAAAATGCAACGATCATTTCTCCTCTCATTTGATTGCCTTTACTATCATACCACAAAAAAATCAAAAATAATTCTTGACAATCAATATAAAAGATTATATAATAACTAGGACAACAAAGCAAAGCATGATGGCTTTCACCTGTGGGGTATCGTCTGCACGGGTCAATACTAAGGGTCACTGTGACCTTATAATGGTATTGTTGCGCGGACGGAGCTATCTGTCCGTGTTTTTTGTTGAATGATACTTTGGAGGTGCTCAGACATCAGCAAACAGGAACTTCAGTTTAACGAGGAAATTCGCGACAAGGAGTTGCGAGTCATAGGCCCTGACGGCGCACAGCTCGGTATCATGTCATCGGCTGACGCGCTGCACATCGCAGAGGAAAAGAACCTCGATCTCGTCAAGATCGCACCTCAGGCGACGCCGCCTGTGTGCAAGATCATGGATTACAACAAGTTTCGCTTTGAACAGCAAAAGCGAGAGAAAGAGGCGCGCAAAAAGCAGCATACCGTCGAAGTCAAGGAGATCAAGCTCTCTCTCAACATCGACACCCATGATTTTAATACCAAGCTGAAAAACGCACAGAAATTCTTTGCCCACGGCGATAAGGTCAAGGTATCTATCCGTTTTCGCGGCCGCGAGATGGGTCATTCCGAGTACGGCTACGATTTGATGAAGAAGTTTGCCGACGCCTGCAGCGAGGTCGCCAATATCGAGCGCCCCGCTAAGCTGGAGGGTCGCCAGATGCTCATGTTTATGGCGCCCAAGCCCGCCAAATAAGGATTCAAGTATTTAAAGGAGGATTTTTAATATGCCTAAGATTAAAACACACAGCGGAGCTAAAAAACGCTTCAAACTCACCAAGAACGGCAAGGTTATCCGCGCGCACGCGTATAAGAGCCATATCCTGAACAAAAAGACCACCAAGCGTAAGAGAGGTCTCAGACAGACCACTGTTGCCGATAAGACAAACGTCGCACAGGTTAAGCGTCTGATTCCCTATAAATAATCGATAACTTATCTAATTACGGAGGTATTATAAATGGCACGTGTAAAAGGCGCGATGATGACTCGCAAAAGAAGAAAAAAAGTATTAAAGCTCGCTAAGGGCTATTACGGTGCAAAGTCGAAGCATTTTAAGATGGCGAAACAGGCCGTCATGAAATCCGGCAACTACGCCTATATCGGCCGCAAGCAGAAGAAGAGAGATTTCCGCAGACTGTGGATTACCCGTATCTCTGCCGCCTGCAAGGCGAACGGCACCAACTACTCTACCTTTATGAACGGTCTGAAGAAGGCTGAGATCACCCTGAACCGCAAGGTTCTGTCCGAGATCGCGATCTCCGATCCCGCTGCTTTCACCGCTCTTGTAGAGCAGGTAAAAAAGGCATAGGATAACGGAAATCGAACTCAAATCGGTTCTTGGCGGCATATTTGCGCCTACTCATCGTCAAAATCCTCGTGAATACGCCAGTATTCACTTCGGTTTTTCCTCGATTAGTCACAAATCTGCTCGTCAATAACTGCTTCGCACCGAGAATGAGATAATTTTCAAGGATTTCTCGGTGCAGAGGAGGAGTAACCCTGACGGGTTGCGATCGACGATAAGCCGATAAAGACTGAAAATTACTCATTATCGGCGATTGGGGTTCGGTTACCGTTATCCTGATAAGCTATAACTGCGTTTGGGTAACCCCCAAACGCTTTTATATTTTGAATAGTGATCAGTGATCGTTTGGCGGTATCAATATGGAATTAATCACATCAAAAGAGAATAAACGTATCAAATATGTTAAAAGGCTCGTATCCTCGGCGTCCTTCCGCCGGGAAGAGGGCTTGTTCACTGCAGAGGGACTGCGCCTGTGCGAGGATGCTCTCAGAAGCGGCGCGCCGATCGAATCGGCGTACTTTTCCGAGGCGTTTTGCGAAAAGCACACGGAGCTTTTGGAGCGCGTCAAAGAATCCGTTTCAAACTGCTTTGTGCTGAAAAACAGCATATTTAGTGCCCTTTGTGATACGAAAACACCACAGGGAGTGCTTTTTGTCATAAAAACACTTGACAAAACACCCGACTTTGATAAAATGAATAAGAATGGAATCATAGTCGCTCTGGAAAATATCCAGGATCCCGCGAACCTCGGCACCATCCTCCGCTCGGCGGAGGCTTTCGGCGTTGACGGCGTGATCCTCAGCCGCGACTGCTGTGATATCTACTCGCCGAAGGTGATCCGCGGCTCCATGGGCGCGGTATTTCGCCAACCGTTCGGGATCGTCGACGATCTGCCCGCGTTTATCCGCGGCTTCAATGAGTTCGGCGCCTCCTATGCGGCGGTGCTTGACCGCGATTCGGTTCGGCTTTCCGACTGTGAATTCAACGGCGCTGTCCTTTGTGCCGTCGGCAACGAGGGCAACGGCTTGACCGACGCCGCCGTCGCCGCCTGTAAGCACAAGGTGTTTATCCCCATGAAGGGCGGCGCGGAATCCCTGAATGCCGCGGCGGCTGCTTCGATTCTGATTTGGGAAATGATAAAATGACCAATTCGGCAAAATACTATATCTGGCTGACTTTGGCGCTTGGCTATTCGAGCCCCAAGCCGAAGGCGATCCGTGAGCTATATAATTCTATAGAAGAATTTTACAACGGCGGCGAACATGAATGGCGGCTGTCCGGCGTCCTTAAGCAAAGGGATATCGACGCGCTTCGCTCTACGCCGCTGTCAAAGGCGCTGGAGGTGATCGCGCGGTGTAATGCACTGGGTATCACCGTCCTGTCGTTCGATGACGTCGATTATCCCGAAAAGCTGTACGAGATCTACGATCCGCCGGCGGTATTATATGTTAAGGGAAAGCTGCCCGATTTCAGCTCGCGCCTGACGATCGCGATGGTCGGTACGCGCAAGGCGACCGCTTACGGCAAGATGACCTCCCACCTGATATCCGGTTCTCTGGCTAAGGTGGGCGCGATAATTGTCAGCGGCGGCGCGGTCGGTATCGACAGCCTGTCGCATACCGGCGCGATGGAAGCCGGCGGCACGACCGTGTGCGTCCTCGGATGCGGCATCAATTATCCATATCTGATGGAAAATCAAAAGATGCGTAACGATATCGCTGCCACCGGTGCGCTGATCTCTGCTTATCCGCCTGATTATCCCTCCGGAAAGTATACGTTTCCGGAGCGTAACCGCATCATCTCGGGACTGTCCGACGGCGTCGTCGTGATCGAAGCCGGCGTCAAGAGCGGTTCGCTGATCACCGCGCGGCTTGCAATGGAACAGGGCAGAGACGTCTTTGCCGTGATGGGCAACATCACCTCGCCGTATTCACAGGGGACGAACGCGCTGATCAAAGATGGTGCGGTTCCCGTGACGGATTTTACCGATATCACCGGGTATTATCCGCAGTACAGCATCGAAGCCTCACCGGAGGATCCGGTCGTTCCCGTACCTGAACACAAGAAGAATATCGGCGTATCGGAAAACGCAAAGAAGGTATATGCGATTATCACCGCCGAGCCGATCCACATTGACGGTATTGTCGCCGCATCGGGACTGCCTGTCAACCGTGTCTTACAGGCGCTTACCGAGCTGGAGCTGGAAGGTCTGATCGCGTCGAAGCAGGGCAGGATGTATCATTTATTATAGTGATCAGTGGTCAGTGATCAGTGGTCAGAGATGAGTGGTCAGTGATCAGTGGTCAGAGATGAGTGATCAGTGGTCAGAGATGAGTGATCAGTGGTCAGAGATGAGTGGTCAGAGATGAGTGGTCAGTGATCAGTGGTCAGTGGTCAGAGATGAGTGGTCAGTGATGAGTGGTCAGTTAGTATATCAATATACCGTTATGCGGTTTTTTAAAGTATATATGGAGGACAAAAAATATGTCTGATCTGGTTATCGTTGAGTCGCCCGCCAAGGCGAAAACAATCAAAAAGTATCTGGGAGAGGGTTATGACGTCGTCGCCTCGATGGGTCACGTCAGAGATCTTCCCTCCGCGCGCCTGAGCGTAGACGTCAACAATAATTTTGAACCGAAATATGAGATCATCAAAGGAAAGGAAAAGTTGGTCGACGAGCTGGTCACCAAGGCGAATAAATCCGACCGCGTCTATCTCGCGACGGACCCCGATCGCGAGGGAGAGGCGATCTCGTGGCATCTGGCATATCTGCTCGGACTGGGGATCGATGAGATCGATCGCGTTGAATTCAACGAGATCACCAAAACCGGTATCAAAAACGGTATGTCGTCGCCTCGCGCCATCAATATCGATCTGGTGAACGCACAGCAGGCGCGCCGCATCCTTGACCGCCTTGTCGGCTATAAGCTCAGCCCCTTTGTATCGCAAAAGATCCATCGCGGATTGTCTGCCGGACGCGTCCAGTCGGTCGCCGTTCGCATCATCGTAGACCGCGAGCAGGAGATTCGTGCGTTTGTACCGGAAGAATACTGGACCCTCGACGCGAAGTTTATCCCCAAGGGCTCACGCAAGGCGTTCAACGCCTCTCTCTACGGCAATCGTGACGGCAAGCTGAAAATCAAGGATCAAGCGCAGGCAGAGGCGATTCTCGCCGACCTCGAAGGCGCAGAATATATGATCACAAAAGTGAAGAACGGCACGCGCAAAAAATCCCCCGCGCCGCCCTTCATCACCTCTACCTTACAGCAGGAGGCGTCCCGCAAGCTCAACTTCCAGTCCCGCCGCACCATGAAGGTCGCGCAGGAGTTGTACGAAGGCGTTGAGGTCGAGGGCATCGGTGCGATCGGTCTGATCACCTATATGCGTACCGACTCCCTGCGTATCTCCAACGACGCCGTGATGGACGCGCAGAGCTATATCCGCTCCGAGTACGGCGATCAGTATCTCCCGCCGAAGCCCCGTTTCTTCAAATCCCGCGCAGGTGCACAGGACGGTCATGAAGCGATCCGTCCCTCCACTCCGTCGATCACACCCGCGCAGGTCAAATCCAGCCTGACGAACGATCAGTACAAGCTGTATAAGCTGATTTGGGAACGCTTTACCGCGTCGCAGATGGCGGATTGTATCCAAAAGACGACGCAGGCGGATATCGAGGCTAACGGCTATATCTTCAAGGCGGCAGGCTACAAGGTCGATTTCGACGGCTTTACCCGCCTGTATGTCGAGGGCAGGGACGACGCTGATTCCAAGGATAATCAGATCCTTTCCCTTGAAAAGGATACCCCCTGCAAGCTCAAGGAGCTTGTACCCAACCAGCATTTTACCCAGCCTCCGGCGCGCTATACCGAGGCTTCGCTGATCAAGGCGCTCGAAGAATACGGCATCGGCAGACCGTCTACCTATGCCGCGACCATTTCCACCATCACCTCCCGCGAGTATGTCAAGCGCGAGGGCAAGACGCTGATCCCCACCGAGCTGGGCGAGGCGCTTGCCGGACTGATGAAGGAGCGTTTTCCGAAGATCGTCAATGTGAAATTCACCGCTCAGATGGAGCAGGATCTCGATACCGTCGAGAGCGGCGAGACCCAGTGGGACGCGCTGCTTGCCGATTTCTACGCCGATTTTGACAAGACCCTGAAAAAGGCAAAGGCGGATATGCAGGGCGTTAAGATCCAGCTCAAAGAGGATGAGACCGATATCGTCTGCGAAAAGTGCGGCAGAAAGATGGTCGTCAAGGTCGGACGCTACGGCAAATTTATCGCCTGCCCCGGCTATCCCGAGTGCAAGAATATCAAAAAGTATGTCGAAGAAGTCGGCGTGAAATGCCCCAAGTGCGGCGGCGACGTCATCGTCAAGCGCACCAAAAAGGGCAAAGCCTTTTACGGCTGCTCCAACTATCCGTCCTGTGATTTCGTATCATGGTACGAGCCGGTGGAGGAACGCTGCCCCAAATGCGGCGATATCCTCTTCAAGCGCAAGGGCAAAAAGGGCGGCGTATTCTGTCAGCGTGAAGGCTGCGGATATAAGAAATAATTCCGGTGAACAGTGGTCAGTGATCAGTGTTCAGTGAAGGGCGGGACACCCGCACTCGAATATTATGGATAAACAAAACTATGTCAATGTGATAGGGGCAGGGCTTGCCGGGTGTGAGGCGGCATACCAGCTGTCAAAACGCGGCGTCAAGGTGCGCCTGTATGAAAGCAAGCCGCTGAAAAAAAGCCCCGCCCATCATTCCGATACCTTATGCGAGTTGGTTTGCTCCAACTCCTTTAAGGCGAACCGCGTCAATTCGGCGGCAGGGCTCTTAAAGGAAGAGATGCGCACCCTAGATTCGCTCCTGTTAAGGTGCGCCGATCGGTGTGCCGTACCTGCGGGAGGCGCCTTGGCGGTTGACCGCGAACGGTTTTCGTCGATGGTCACCGAGGCGATCACAAGCGACCCGAATATCGACCTCATTTGCGAGGAAACAGAGGATATCCCCGACGATGCGATCACGATTATTGCGACCGGTCCCCTGACGCATGATAAACTATCCGCCGCGATCGCGGCGCGATTCGGCGAGAGTATGCGGTTTTTCGACGCAGCCGCGCCGATCGTTGCCGCCGACAGCGTGGATATGGACTATGCGTTCTTTGAGTCGCGCTACGGAAAAGGCGGGGGAGAGGATTATCTCAACTGCCCGATGAACAAGGCGGAATACGAGGCGTTTTATGCGGCGCTGGTATCTGCCGAGCGCGCGCCTGTCCACGAGTTCGACGTCATGAATCCCAAGGTCTACGAGGGATGTATGCCGATCGAGGTCATGGCGCAGCGCGGCGAGGATACCATCCGTTTCGGACCGATGAAGCCCGTCGGACTGCGCAATCCCCGCACCGGACACCGTCCTTGGGCGGTGCTGCAGCTGCGTAAGGAGAATGCCGATGCGACGATGTATAATCTTGTCGGCTTTC